>NZ_JBFTSK010000007.1:0-209850 GCF_056399985.1 Chitinophaga sp. 01L420 | reverse complement strand
CAGTACCATTGTTCCACCTTTCTTCTGCAGGAAGAAAGAAACCCTGAAAGTACCATTACCAGTCACCATAGTACCAATACCAAAGCGCGAATTATCTCCACCCTGATGTACCAGTTCAAATGATTTAACCTGGTTTTTAGAGAAGAAATCCTTTAAAATAATTTCCGCCTGTGCTTTGCTATAGGAATTTGACTTTCCTGAAATATTGATCTCCACAGTATTGTCGAGATAACGGGATAAGCCGCTAACATCGCCTTGCTTTAATGCCGCCACTACATCTTCAAATGGGCCGGCAACTGTGATACTAATTGACCTGGCCGACAGTGTAAGCGACGTAAAAACACCTCCCAACAACATAATCCCCAGCACAATCAATAGCTTCTTCATTGTCAGTTATTTTATTAAAAATGTGATTTTTCTAACTCAAATTAAAAGCGAAAACTATGCCAAACACACTGCAAATCAACAAAATCACATTATCGTGGTAGCTATTAACGGCTAAGTAATAACAGTAAGATAATATGTGTTTCATTTTAAATAAATGGAATATAAAATTTAAGCAACCAGGGTCATGAGGGTTAATTTTTTGATAAGCGTTATTTTTGCAAAATATTTAAACCCTTTATAAGTACTTTCACCGTCTTGAGTGAATTTATATTAAACTATAACCAGATAGGATATGGAAAAGAAAAGAGCCATTCTCGTAATTATGGACGGATGGGGCGAAGGTAAAGTTCCTACAGCCGATGCCATTGCACATGCAAAAACCCCTTTTGTAAGCAGTTTATACAAGCAGTACCCACACAGTCACCTCATCACCTGCGGAGAAGCTGTGGGTCTTCCTGACGGACAAATGGGCAACTCTGAAGTAGGCCACCTGAACATCGGCGCCGGCAGAATAGTGTACCAGGAACTGCAACGCATCAACGTAGCCATCAGAGATGGAGAACTGGCTGCCAATCCTATATTACTGGATACACTGGCTCATGCTAAAAACAACGATAAAGCGCTTCACCTGATAGGACTCGTAAGTGATGGTGGCGTACACTCACATATTGCCCACCTGAAAGCACTGACCAACATTGCCAAAACACATGGCCTGGAAAAAGTATATATCCACGCTTTCACTGATGGTCGTGATACTGATCCCAGAAGTGGATTAGGCTTCCTCGAAGACCTTTCTGCTCACCTGGAAACATCTACCGGTAAAATTGCTACCGTAACGGGCCGTTACTATGCCATGGACCGCGACAAGCGCTGGGAGCGCGTGAAGCTGGCCTATGATGCCATGGTACATGGAATAGGTACTCCTACTCATGACCTGTTAACTGCCGTGAAAGCATCTTATGCAGAAGGCGTAACAGACGAATTCATTAAGCCAATCATTGCAACAGATGCGCAGGAAAAAGCAATAGGTACCATCCAGGAAGGCGATGCCGTACTTTGCTTCAACTTCCGTACGGATCGTTGCCGCGAAATATCTCAGGTGCTCACACAGGAAGCCATTCCCGACTTCGGTATGACGCCACTGAATATCTACTATACTACCATGACAGATTACGACCGTACCTATAAAAACGTACACGTAATTTTCGAAAACGATAACCTGAACATGACGCTGGGTGAAGTGTTGGCTAAAGATGGCTGTACACAGATCCGTATTGCTGAAACAGAAAAATATCCGCACGTATCCTTCTTCTTTTCCGGAGGCCGTGAAACAGAATTCGAAGGCGAACGCAGGCTGATGGCAGCTTCTCCCAAAGTAGCCACTTACGACCTGAAACCAGAAATGAGCGCCAATGAACTGGCTGACCTGATTGTTCCTGAACTCCAACAAAAATCAGCCGACTTTGTGGTACTCAACTTCGCTAACGCGGACATGGTAGGACATACCGGTGTATTCGAAGCCGTTATTAAAGCAGTTGAAACCGTAGATCATTGCGTAGAACGTGTAGTGACCGCAGCTCTGGCCAGCGACTACACTGTTTTTCTCACCGCGGATCATGGTAATGCCGACTTTATGATCAATGCAGATGGTAGTCCTAATACCGCCCACTCATTGAACCTGGTTCCGTTCTTCATTATCAACAAAGACTTTCAGGGTCCAGTAAAAGATGGTAAACTCGGCGACATTGCCCCTACCATCCTGCATTTCATGGGATTACCTATTCCTAAGGAAATGACTGGTAATTTACTGATATAGCAGAAGGAGTAAAGCTTAAAGCAAAAAGCTATTGAAGCGAATGAACTAAACGGATATGAATATTCCGTATTGATCATTCGCTTCAATAGCTTTTTGCTTTAAGTTTTACTCCTTCTGCCCAATTTATTTATCGGCACCTGTAACATTTAGTTTATGGCCCTCGTTTAATAGACGTTACCCTTAAAAAATTGTCAGCCCAACACGCTGATTTACATATTTTTAGTGCTCTCGACAGATTTGCTCATGCATCGATGCGCCGTTTTTACGGCGCATTTTTTATGACCCACATTTAAGTATTAATTTTGCAGCATGAAAATATACCCGCAAGTAACGGTGTTGTTTACCATAATTGGCTTCATGGCCTGTAACCAGGCAAATAAAACATCAAAAGACCCAGGACAAGATAAGTTTGCAAAACTGCCAGCCTACTTCAGCCAGGAGAATGCACATATTCGCACCAACGATGTGACACTATTTAAAACAGTGATACTCAATGGGAAAAAAGATACTGCCAGCATTTCCGGAAATGATAGCGCCACCGTACATGACTTATTAAAGCCATTTATGGATGCTGACCTTAATAAGCCCTCCCTCCGGGATGAATATGATACCTCCAGCTTATACGATCCCTTTTCCGGTAGGAAATCAGTGATCTATAAATCACGGGGCAAACAAACCAATCCATCAGAAGTAACCATGGAACTGGACAAACAAGGCAATATACAACAGGTAAACATTCACTCCTACACCAGCAACCTGGTATACGAATTCCGGCAGGACCTCTTTTACCAGCAAAACAGGCAGGTTCGGATGACTACCTATCAGAAAATAGCCTTCCTGACACCCAAAGAACTGGAAGTAAATGTAACGATCGCACCTAAAAAAGGGATGTAAACATGACCGCAGCGGAGTTTCAGAAAATATCACATACCATACCTGGCGATGCAGGCATCTATAAATACTACGATGAATCAGGCTCCCTCTTATATGTAGGGAAAGCCAAAAGTTTGCGTAAACGGGTGAGCTCCTATTTTGTAAAAAATCATGATAACTACAAAACCAGGAAACTGGTAGAACATATACATCATATTGAGTTTACCATCGTAGACTCAGAACAGGATGCATTTCTACTGGAAAACTCTCTTATCAAACAATTCAGGCCCAAATACAATATTAACCTGAAGGATGATAAAACCTATCCTTATATCGTTATTAAACATGAGTCTTTTCCCCGTGTGTTTTTCACCCGCAACGTTGTCAAAGACGGATCCGACTACCTGGGACCTTTTACCTCTGTAGGACGTGTAAGGGAAATACTGGAGGTGATCAAATACAATATCCCTTTACGTACCTGTAGCCTCAACTTAACGGAAGAGAATATACGAAAAGGCAAATTCAAGGTATGTCTCGAATATCACCTCGGGAACTGCAAAGGCCCCTGTGAAGGACTACAGACACAGGAAGACTACCGCGAAGGACTACAGCAGGTAAAGAACGTGTTAAAAGGAAATCTTACCCCGGTACTAAACCTGTTCAAAGAACAGATGCTGGACCATGTGTCAAAAATGGAATTCGAGAAGGCGGAAATCATGCGTAAAAAGATAGCCAGTCTCGAAGACTATTCCGCTAAATCCACCATTGTTAATAACCGCATGGGCAATGTGGATGTGTTTTCTATTATCAGCGAAGGCAATCATGCTTATGTAAATTACCTGCGCATTTTGAACGGCACCATTGCTGATACCAAAACCGTAACACTGGAAAAACAGCTGGAAGAAAGTGATGAAGAAGTGCTGGCATATGCCATTGCATATCTTCGTGAAGTATTTAAAAGTATCACGACTGAAATAGTTGTACCCTTACCGTTAGAATACCCTGAAAGCAGCGTTACTGTTACCGTTCCGAAAGGCGGTGATAAGAAGAAATTGCTGGAACTTTCTGAAAAGAATGTGAATTATTTCAAAGAAGATTTATACCGCAAAAAAATACTGCACCTGGAAGGTAAAACTGATATGGAGAGAAAACAGGTATTATACCAGCTGCAGGCAGATCTTGAATTACCGGTATTACCCGAACACATTGAATGCTTTGATAACTCCAACTTCCAGGGTAGCTATCCTGTGGCTGCCTGTGTAGTTTTCAAAGACGGTGTGGCCTCCAATAAAGATTACCGGCATTTCAATATCAAAACAGTAGAAGGGATCAATGACTTTGCTTCCATGAAAGAAGTGGTTTTCAGACGAYATAACCGCCTGTTGGCAGAGCAGCAGCCATTACCTCAACTGGTGATCATCGATGGTGGTAAGGGCCAGCTCGGATCTGCTATGGAAAGTATTCGTGAGCTGAACCTGATAGGCAGTATGACGGTTGTGGGGTTAGCAAAAAATGAAGAAGAAATATTTTTCCCGGGTGACTCACAAAGTATCAAGTTGCCTTATAACAGCGAGAGCCTGAAACTGATACGCCGGGTCCGTGATGAAGTACATCGTTTCGGGATTACTTTTCACCGGCAGAAACGCAGCAAAGGTACCTTCAAAAACGAATTGGAAAGTATTAAAGGTATTGGAGAAAATACTGCTACACAATTACTGAAAGCCTTCCGGTCTGTCACTAAAATAAAATTATTATCACAGGAAGAACTGGAAAAAGAAGTAGGTGCTGCTAAAGCCAAACTGATCTGGGAACACTTTCATAACGGTTAGCCTTATACGATTTTGGCCATCGGAGCTGTGTGTTCTGCCATTGCTCTTTCCGCCTGCAGTATATGCCGGTTGATATGTGCGGTGAGGAAACCAAATGTATCGCCTACCGATAACTTTATAAAGCGCGACAAGGAAGTAGGTACTTTATACTGGCGGATATTTATTTTTTCTGCACGTACCAGTAACGCTTCCAACTGCTGTTGCTGCTCAATGAACTCCTGCAATACGGTGGCTACATCCGGGTTTAAAGCAGGGATATGCCCCTTGGGGGATTTCATCCGGGAGCGCAGTTGCCCATCTTCTTTGGGTTGCATCAGGCGGGTGAAATAGCTTCCCAGCCAACTGCTTTTAAACGACGTTTCCGACCGGCTATTTTTTTTCTCTGCTGATGTAATTGCATTTTCAAGTTGCGGCAGATAGTACCTGCCATAAGTATTCAGGTGCTCCAGACATTGCACCGCACTCCATTTACCCTGCGCCGGAAAATGTTGTAACATCCCATCTGTACTTTCACCAAAACGATTGGCTGCTTTATATTGTATGGCTACGATTTGTTTACGCAACCCCTGCAACAGTTCATTACTTTTAACCGGGCTCATGACATCAATATTTAGCACAAAACTAGGATGGTCTGTGATAGAAAATCTTTGTGCAGATCAACATTTTATAGTTTTACGGTACTCAGCAATTTACTGAAAGTGGCGGGATCTATGCCCAGATAGGAAGCGAGGTATTTATGCGGGATCAGGTGTAATACATGAGGGCTGCGGGTTAAGAGTTTCCTGAATTTCTGTTCGGCAGTGAAAGACAGCAATTCCAGGTGTCGTTCCATGACACCAGCCAATGCAGCTACTGTTCCTAATCTCACCCATCTTTCTATCAGCGGAAATTCCAGGATCAGGCGGGTAAAATCAGCGTAGCTCATTCGCAGCAATTCACTATGTGTTAATGTTTCCAGGTACCAGGGAGAGGGGCGTTGTAGCTGGAAGGAATCCATTACACCAGAAAATGAACCGGTATAAGTAAAGAGGAGGGTAGATTCTTTATCACCATCCAGATTAAAAACTCTTTGTACGCCGGCAGTAACGAAGTAGAGATATTTTTCCACCTCACCGGCTACTGTCATTACTTCTTTTCGTTTGTACTGCACTGGTGTCCAAACGGCGGCCAGCGCCTCCCATTCGGGATCGGGGAGGGGCATGATCTGGAAAGCGGTTTTACGTAGTAACTCGAGGTGCATACTGAAAGATAGGAAAAAGAGCGAAAAGCATAAAGCAAAATGCAGCGAAGCACATATGATGTTCTTCGCTGCATTTTGCTTTATGCTAAAAGCTAATAGCTTTATGCTAGTATTGCCAGAGGTCCTGCTCTTTATTAAAGATACGGTCGTGAATGGCTTGTCCTTCAAGGAGGCGCATGGTACCGTCTTTAATGTAGTCCTTGATCTCGCGGTTGTAGGTATTATTTTCCTTCACTATGTAGCTACCGAAGAAGCGCATTTCAAAAAGATCTTCCCAGCTGATAGTAGATGCATCGTTATTCTGGTTGTACACATCGTGTTTGGCCAGGATACCGCGGCAGTCAGGATAATATACCCAGAATAAAGGAATAGAGGCACGGATAGAGCCGTCTTCATTTATACGGGATACCATAGGAGCAATACCCAGTATACGAACTTTCAGGACGGAAGCTTCTTTGTCGAATACCCAAACTTCTTTGATCTTGTACTGTTTGATGGTACGGGGATCGAAGTCATCGCGGGTAGTCACCATTTTTTCTTCGCCGGTTACCGGATCTATACTACGTACTGTTCTTTCTTCACCGCTGAGTTTATTCTGGATTTCGGCGAAGGGCATAACAGTAGTAAAGCGGTCATCGATAGGGCTGAAAGCTTCTACCTCTTTATTCTTGAGTGCGTCCAGCAGAATATTTATAAACAGCTGATTGGTGCCGGTCTCATCTTCCACATTGTATTGGAAGGGGAGGTTTATTTTCTCTCTGATGTCGATTACCTGCCATACGCGTTTTTCCCAAAACCTATCGTCCTCACGAATGTAGTCATAGACAATTGGCGTACGTTCTCTTGCAAGGTTTCTTTCCACCACACCATCAATACGTAATGATTTGCGGGGAGTATCCACCACCGGGGAGGTAATACCATCCGGACGTTGAGAAGCAGGAGGAGCAGCCGGAGGCGTAACAGTATTCCCGGTTGCCGGGTTTACTACTGAAGCATCTGGTGTAGGCGTAGCTGTGTTAGCAGTTCTACGGCGGGTTGTACCACCGCGGCGTTGCGCATCAGCAGCTGTTGCCAGCATCACCAGCAAAAGAGTGCACCAACCTATTCTGTTAAATATTACTGCTCGCATAATTCAGTAATTAATTGACCGTTAGTTTAATTTAAATATAGTACTCGGCATCGAACGAACAATGTTATCCGGGCCTTTCACTTTCACGTTCTCGAAAAATACTTCATCACCTGGGCGCAGAGAGCGGATAGATCCCGCTACGTTGCCTGGGAAATAAGCGGAAGTAGCATCACCTTCCTGGTATTCTTTGCCTTTTGCAGAGATACCTACACGGTAACCGATTACTTCATATTTCACACCTTCAAATTCGAAGTCTTCCAGATCAGCGCGTAAACCGCCCTGAACTTTAAAGTCTGCAGCTTTCATGCTACCACCTTTGTTAACACCTACTTTCAGTACCGGATCAGGAACACGTTTTACACGGAATTCTTTCTGACCGAGTGATTTGGTTTTACCAT
This sequence comes from Chitinophaga sp. 01L420, assembly GCF_056399985.1. Classification (NCBI taxonomy): domain Bacteria; kingdom Pseudomonadati; phylum Bacteroidota; class Chitinophagia; order Chitinophagales; family Chitinophagaceae; genus Chitinophaga; species Chitinophaga sp. 01L420. The sequence continues at coordinate 202,178 of NZ_JBFTSK010000007.1, read as the reverse complement.
CAATGTTAGCTACTACGTTAATTACTGCTTTACCTGGTTGGCTTACTGTAACGATATATTCGCCTGAACCGCGTTTAGTCATGTTACCACCACTAATGGAGGCAGACACTTGTTCGGCAGGTACACCCGCAGCAGAGATCGAAATTGGATTCTGCAAACCGATATACAGCACGTTCATTTTGTCGGCAGAGATGGAGGTAGCAGAAGCACCTACATTATAAGTTTCTGTAAAGGGATAGGATTCAGGAGCGCCACCAGAAGGGCTAGGTAAGGTAATAGTACCGGAGATGGTTTTTTCGCCAATTCCGGAAGCAGGAATAGTAAGTGTTCCTAAACCTTCGTGTGCTTCAATGGTTTGACCATTTACAACGATAGTTGGATTTACCGTGGTGCTGTAGGCACCTACTGCGATGTTAGCAGTTAAGGTTTGTCCTTCCATCAGGTTTTTGGAATTCAGTGAAATGAAAGGTCTTACTTTATCAAACTTGAAAGTGTTTGCTTCAATACGACCGAAAAGATAATCAATCACAGCAGATTCAGAGTTCTTGATATCATTCTGGAATTTACCCAGAATAGTTACTGCTGCAATGGTAGGGACCATGTTGAAGTGATAGGTAGTCCAGGTTTTAGGGCCGCCTTGATCATCATTGGATTTGCCTACTTCTATTTTCAGTGGTAAAGTTTTTTCGATCTGTGCTTTAGATTTAGGATCGTCAATAAAGGAGAGGAGTTTTTCGCGCAGCTCTTTCAGCTTGCCTTCCAGCTCAGGTCCTTTTCTGTTATTCTCCATCACCCTTGTAGGGGCATCCAGACCAGCTTTGTCCTTAATTTCACCATGTTCATCTTTACCACCGCTTTCAGTGATAATGGTTTCTTTTAAGGATTGTACGTAGTCATACATGCTGGCAGATAATTTCTTTACTTCTTCTGCTTTGGCTTTGTAAGGAGCTGTTTTTCCAGCGTTGTCCTTCATTTGTGCCTCAAACTGTTTGTAAATGAAATCGTTTTTATCTGCTACTGTTTTATTGGAAGTATTAATTGAGTTATTTACGATACTAAATGCGTTCAATATTTCGGCTGAGACGTTCAACGCGAGCATGGCCGTCAAGACCAGGTACATGATGTTGATCATCTTCTGCCTAGGATCTTTAGGTAGTGCCATAGTTTGTTTTCAGATTTAATTGATATGTGTTAATGCAAAAACTATTAGCTATACCTTATCGTCCTCCGTGCATTGCGCTCAGCATGTTACCATAAATTGAATTCAGGTTGCTGAGGTTTTTAGCGAGCAGGGAAATTTGTTCTTGTGTTTTCTTAGCATCTTCAATGCTGCCACTCATAGCGGAAGAAGCATTCTGCAGGTTGCTGTAGAATGAGTTCATTGCTTTCAGGTGGTTGTTAGTGTCCTGGAGTTCCAGTTCGTAGATAGCATTGAGGGAAGCCAGATTTTTAGTCATACCCTGCATCTGTACGTGGAAATCTTTGGTAGATTCTGATGCACTGTTGAAAGAAGATACGGCAGCGGCAGCAGTAGTGTAAGCGTTAGCTACATTACCAATAGCGCTGGCAGCTTCTCTTGTTTTCTGAGTGTAATCACCAGTGGCTGCTACCACATCGCTGATGTCTCTCATTTTGTCAACAGTAGTACCCAGTTTCTGGAAGTTTTCGCTTAAACGTTGCAGGTTAGCAGGAGTGATGTCTGCTTCCTGGAGCATTTTATCCAGGCCAGCTACTGCAGGACTGCCGGCAACTGCCACTACTTGTCCTTCAGTATGTGCACTGGAATCAGGCACGAAAGCGTATACAAAAAAGATAAGCGCTTCTGTGCTCAAACCTAAGATCAAAGCGATATCAGCTCCCCGCCAGTGTTGCAATTTAAATAATGCTCCGATAATTACTACGGAAGCCGCAATACATACGAAAAAGTTCAGCCATTTAGCTTTGTTAGGATTCATAGCCATAGGTTAAAATTTACTGGTTAAAGTGTTAATAGTTAAAGTCTGTATGGAATAGTTAATTCTCACTGATTTGCTGATAATAGTGTACATAATACAAAGGTTTCTTTGGTAGTTATATTAATACAGGCTATTACTGATTTGGTTTTTACTATCTGTGTTTGGCTCTTCTGCTCAGGGCAATGGTACATCTGAAACCTACGTATGATTTAGAACTGTCCTGATATTCATATGTCCTGGTTCCTGTTTGGAGGAAATAACCTACGTCTTTCCATGATCCGCCTCTGATGGCTTTACGCTTCATTTTCAATGGTGCATCATCTGGTACATCCATTCTCAAATAAGGGTTCATATCAGAAGTGAATGAGTAGGCATTTTCATAAAAGATATCCGCTGTCCACTCGGCTACGTTACCGGACATATTGTATAATCCGTAATCGTTAGGCCAGTAAGCATCTGCGCGAACAGTATAAAATCCACCATCTTCCGGATAGTTACCACGGCCAGGTTTGAAGTTGGCGAGTAAGCATCCTTTTTTGTTACGGATATAGTAACCTCCCCAAGGGTATGGTGTTTGCTCTCTTCCGCCGCGGGCTGCATATTCCCACTGTGCTTCTGAAGGCAACTGGAATTTATCTTCCGTGAACAGCTTCTTGCTGAGGCGGTAGTCTTCCCAGAATTTACTTCTCCATTCGCAGAAAGCGGTAGCCTGATGCCAGTTTACACCTACTACCGGATAGTTATCAAACGCCGGGTGCCAGAAGTACATACGTGTCATCGGCTCGTTGTAGGCGTAAGAGAAATCCCTGATCCAGCAAAGTGTATCCGGATAAATGGGCACATCTTTCTTTACAATAAATGTAGAACGTGGTTTACCAGTGTTCTCTCTCAACTTGGCTTTATCCCAGTTGAATGTTTCCTGATGGTAAATCAGTTTACCTACATCAATATCTTTGCGACCATATAACCTGTCTGCCTCGGAATACACCATAGCATCCAGTTTTTCCCAGGTTCCTTTGTCCTTCCAGACAATCTTTTGCTTCCAATCGATTACGTCATGGCCGTCATCGGATTTTACGTGCCCCAGCAGGATATGCGCGATTGAATCCTGTACCCATTGCACAAACTGGCGATACTCGTTATTGGTAATCTCCGTGGCATCCATGTAGAAACCGGAAATGGAAATTGCCTTGTTACGCGCAGTGAATGCATAGTTTACATCTTCATCACTGGGACCCATGTGAAAAGTTCCGGCAGGTATATATACCATGCCATAAGGTACAGGGGGAGTGTACTTTGGTCTCGGACTTACGCCGATCAATTGCCCTTGTGCATTTTTAGGGGTTTTACTACCGCCACAGCTGGCCAGCAGGGAAACCAGCAAAACTGCCAACAGACCTTTTACATAGTTAAGCTTCATAAGGGTAGCTTTCATCAGAATATGTTTTTTCTATTAACCAGCCTGGTGTGATTTGCCTGTATACAAGGGAACACATTTCTCATATTTCACCCGCTTTGTTTATATGAAAGATAGCAAATGTAATAATTAATTTTAATCCGTAGTGACTTTTTATACAACTTTTTCAATCCCACTTACAACCGTTCTGTAACTAGTTTAAACGCTGCTTTTAACATTTTATTATATTAACGTAATAACATTTATTGAATCGCCGGCCACCCTTATAAGGGGCAAGTTACATAATTATTATATTAAATTAATAATTTCTTCTATATAATATACTGGCTTAATGCAATGATAATCTTTGCATAAATACACCAAAGTTTCATTTTCCTTCTCCCGATCCGTCAGGAGCGGAATATCAGAAATATTTTTTTCTGCACCTATTAATATTCTATACGGAATAAACCATTTTTGGGTTTCCTGCATTTTTTCTTTGAAATCTTTTCCTACCACCGCCAGTTCCGGGGTTCCTTTTACAAATTGTAATAACTGACTCGCCCACACGCCAAATGAGGTTGGATAGCGTACCACTGTTTGTGAAAGGCTGGAAACAGCCGCTATACTTCTGTCTGCCCATTCCTTATGATCAAAAACAACAGAGAGGTACCAAAGGTTTTGAATCATTATGGCATTCCCGCTGGGAACTGCTCCATCATAAATCTCCTTCTTACGCACAATCACATCTCCCTGATCTTCAATGGTATAGTAAAAAAAGAGCTGATTTTCATCGCTGAAATGCGTAGTCACAAACGTAGCAATATCCCGTGCCTGATACAAATAAGTCGTATTACCTGTGATTTCCTGTAAGGCAATCAGCGCACTGATCAAACATGCATAATCGTCCAGGAAAGCCGGATACTTCGCCTGATTATTCTTCCAGGTATGATAAAAAGCTTGTCCACCTTCAGTTTCACGGAAATTAGCCAGGCAGAAATCCATATTGCGGATCGCCATCTCCCGATATTCTTCTATCCCCAGTGCACCATAAGCTTTGCAACAGGCATGTACCATCATCGCATTCCATCCCAGCAGGATTTTATCATCCAACCCGGGACGGATCCTGTTTGCCCGCACTGCCAGCAGCTTTTCGCGGCATCCCTTCAGCATCGCACCCAATATAGCTGCATCATATCCTTTCTCAGCGGCAAACTCCAACAACGGCTTTTGTACCCACAATATATTTTGTTCTTCCCAGTTGCCATGCTCGCTCACATCATAATACTCGCAGAAAGGTGTAGCCTGCTCTCCCAGTATATGATGTATTTCTGCTTTACTCCAGGTATAAAATTTCCCTTCCACACCTTCTGAATCAGCGTCCAGTGCAGCATAGAAGCCTCCTTCCGGAGAAGTCATTTCACGGGTAATATAAGTCAGTGTATCCTTTATCGTTTGCGCATATACGTCATTGCGGGTTAGCTGATAAGCATCGCAGAGCACGTCTATCAGCAGCGCATTGTCATACAGCATCTTCTCAAAATGCGGTGCCAGCCATTTTTCATCTGTAGAATACCTGGCAAAACCGCCCCCTAACTGATCATAGAGTCCACCCTGCAGCATCTTATCAAGTGACAACAGTGCCTGTTGCAAAGCTTCCGGATGATGCCAGGCATGGTGATGACGCAGCAAATAAGCGATGGTAAAGGTTTGCGGGAACTTTGGCGCACGTCCGAAACCGCCCCAGCTGGTATCCGCCTGTTTGAGGATATTTTCACAAATCGTGTCGCACTGCGCTTTGGTAAACAATTCTTCCCGGGGAATATTCAACTCCAGGCCCGGTTGTTGGCCAATCTGCGCCGACTGGCTGATATGTTGCACCAGGTTATCTGCCTGCGTTTCTATTTCTTCCCGTTTCTTATGAAATGCATCGGAAAGGGAGAGGAGTACATCTGTCCATGAAGGTCGGCTGTAAGCCTGCACCGGCGGGAAATAGGTCCCACCGTAAAAAGGCTTTTTATCAGGTGTAAGAAAAACATTCAGCGGCCAGCCACCAGCGCCGGTCATCGCCTGTACTGCGTCCATATAAATATGATCCAGGTCTGGCCTTTCTTCCCGGTCTATTTTAATATTAATAAAGTGTTCGTTCATGATGGCAGCAGTGGCCTCATTCTCAAAACTCTCACGTTCCATTACATGGCACCAATGACAGGCAGCATATCCTATGCTTACCAATATCGGTTTATCTTCCTGCAAAGCCCGTTGTAAGGCCTCTTCTCCCCAAGGATACCAATGGACAGGATTATGCGCATGCTGCAACAAATACGGGCTGGTTTCACTGATAAGCTTGTTCATGAATTCCGTTACACGATGGACTGATTGATAAAATATTCTCTTACAAAGAAATTTATTTTTTCAGGATTACAAAGAAATATTTTTTGAGCTGGTAACCACTGGCAATAGGCTGTTAGAAAGATGTAGCGGGAAACAAGCGCTGGGCGCATGTTTCCCTTAGGTCTGCGCCACTGTTGCAGTAACAAAAACAGGGATGACATGATGCCATCCCTGCTAAATTTTATGGACAGAAGGACTGCTTACTTTTTTATTAATGTTGTAAGATACTGTTCCAGCGCGGCTGCCATTGAAGGTGCCTGTGGAAGCGGTGCTTTTACATCCAGTCGTAATCCTGCTTCTTCAACGGCTGCAGAGGTAGTTGGTCCGAATGCACCGATATGGGTACCATTCTGCTCAAACCCTGGCATGTTTTCAAACAGCGATTTCACACCTGAAGGACTGAAAAACACGATCATGTCGTAAGTAGTAGCAGCCAACACTTCCTTTACATCCGTAGAAACTGTTTTGTAAAGGGTAGCGGTAGCATATTCACACTTGTTCGCTTTTAGCCACTCTTCGATATCTTTCTTCTGGCTATCTGAGCTTGGGAACAGGAATTTTTCATTATCCCGGTGCTTGTTCATTACCTCCAGTACCCCTTTGGTTGAACCATCCGCACCATAGAATACCTTCCGCTTACGATAGAGAATGAATTTCTGCAGGTACAACGCTACAGCTTCTGTAATACAAAAGTATTTGCAGTCCTGCGACACTTTCACCTTCATTTCCTCACAGATCCGGAAAAAGTGGTCTACCGAATTACGACTGGTGAAAATCACTGCCGTAAAGCTAAGAATGTCGATTTTCTGTTTTCTGAACTCCTTCGCTGGCAAACCTTCCACCCTAATGAACGGAAAAAAATCCAATTTGATATTGAACTTTTTGGCCAGATCAAAGTAAGGCGACTTTTCTGTTTCAGGCTTAGGTTGAGAAATTAGGATTGACTGAATTTGTTTACCTTGCAAATCTTTTTTTGGCCCGCCTTTTATCATACGTTTTTTGCTCTTGTGTTAACAATAGGCGATAATCAGGGATTACCAGTTAACCAGATATTCTGCAGCACCTTGGTTAATATTAAAACAGGCGCTACTTCGAATGCGCAAAGGTAAAGAAAAAAATGCAATTTACTGAAAGATAGGTATTGCTTAACCAGTGAATAAGATCTAATGTACCTGTATATAATGAGTAATACAATAAAAAATAACGATATATACAAGAAAGTACGGGCAATTTCAGGGGTACAGAAGGCTATTATCACCAGAAAAGGCACCAGTAACACCCCTAAAATCTTATTGATCAGGTATAAGATGAAGATGTAAGCATCGGCCAGCTCCGTATTACCAAATAACCAACCGCAAAAGCGCAGCATCGTGTATTTAAATCCGTATACCACCGCTACCAGCACAATCAGGCCAGGAATCAGCAACCAGGGCTCTGCCTGAGGAAATACCTGCTGACGGTATAATACCAGGTAGAAATACAATCCCAGCACAATAGCGAAGAAAATATTCAGCAACATATTGGGAAAAGGCGACTGCGACAACTGATCCTTTAACTGCCGCTGGCTAAGGGTAGGATTCAGGAAAGCCCTGAAAAGATCAGAGAAATACTTCTGGTAAAACAGGCGGATCAGGCTCAACACCAGTAATACACCAGCCATTAAATAAATAAGCCAGTCCATATTACGGTAGGGGCGCACCGGGTTGGTGTCCACAAATCTGGGCCTGCCGGGTTTTAAAAAGATGTTTTCTTCCGCCATTTTCTTCATGTACAGATCATAGGGAGATGGAACCTTCACCTTAGGAACTGCTGCCACAGCCAGACTATCTGTTTTATGCTGAGCAGTATCTATCGCTGAACGTGTGGTATCTTTTTTAGCGCGTGCGATTAACGGGGAAATGGCCCGGGTGCTGTCTTTTTTAACATGGCTTACCCGTGAAGAATCTCTTTTCACCGGTGCGGTACGCACTTTCGGACGCGATGAATCGCCGGCCGAATGGGTGATCACCGGCTTTTTCTTTACTACCGGCGCCTTCACAGCAGCGGAATCTGTTGTTTGCGCCAGTATCGGCAAATAACTGAAAATGAATAACAGCAATAACCAGTTTCGCACCAGGAAAATATTTTGCAATGACTTTAAAATCGGTTTTTCAATAATAACGTCCCTTTCACGCACAAAGGAAACAGCAGCAATTAACGTTGTCCTGTTCACATAACAAAACTGAAACGTAATTTTGACGTTGCAAAGATATTAAAATAGTCCATAGTTGACCCGTAAAACGGCAATGGCAGACCACTATAAAACGCGCATGTCCGGAATTTATTTACATATTCCTTTTTGTAAACAGGCCTGTTACTACTGCAACTTCCACTTTTCCACTTCCGTTTCAAAGCAGGGAGCAATGGTAAAAAGTTTGTTGCAGGAAATCACCCTGCAAAAAGATTACCTGGCCGGAGCGCCGGTACACACCATTTATTTTGGTGGTGGTACGCCAAGTCTGCTACAGGCAGAAGAGCTGCAGACATTGCTGGCACATTTACGTGCTACTTTTCCGGTAGCCGAAGATGCTGAAATAACACTGGAAGCCAATCCAGATGATCTCAGTATTGAAAAACTGACCATGCTCAAAGCAGCGGGCATTAACCGGTTGAGCATTGGAATACAGTCGTTTCATGAAGCAGACCTCACCTGGATGAACCGGGCACATAACAGTCAACAGGCGCTGGATTGTGTGCGGCAGGCGCAGGACCTGGGCTTTCATAACATCACGATTGATCTTATATACGGTGGTCCCACGCTCACAGATGAAGGCTGGGAACAAAACGTACAACAAGCCATTGCCCTGGGCGTTCCCCACTTATCCTGTTATGCGCTCACCGTAGAACCGGGCACGGCACTGGATCATTTTATTAAGAAAAAGAAGATGGCCGCCACCGACCCTGATAAGGCCGCTCTGCACTTTGAAATGCTAATGGAATTACTGGGAGCAGCCGGTTATGAGCATTATGAAATCTCCAACTTCGCTTTGCCGGGATGGCATTCCAGGCATAACAGCAGCTACTGGCAGGGCAAATCCTACCTGGGCCTGGGTCCCTCCGCTCACTCCTTTAACGGTGTTTCCAGGCAATGGAACATTGCTAACAATACACAATACATTGACCGTATCACCGAAGGTAAAATTCCTTTTGAGATAGAATCACTGACCACAGCCATGCAATTCAATGAATACATTATGACGGCCCTGCGTACGGCTGCCGGCTGTAACCTGGAATGGGTCGCCGAAAAATTCGGTACTGTCCTCACCACTCACCTGATTGCACATAGCCAGCCTTTTATATTGATGAAGCATATGGAGCGGGCAGGAGAAACATTACGGCTTACTAAAGCAGGGAGATTATTTGCAGACGGAATAGCAGCAGAATTATTTATTTAGCTTTAGCCATTAGCTTAAAAAAAATGCAGCGAAGATAGTCTCCGCTGCATTTTTTCTAAAAGCCAAAAGCCAATGGCTAAAAGCTGTATTTACCATCCCAGGATATACGCAAACATCAGTGGTGCTACGATAGTAGCATCTGATTCTACGATAAACTTAGGTGTATGGATATCGAGTTTACCCCAGGTAATTTTTTCGTTAGGAACGGCACCGGAATAGGAACCATAAGAGGTAGTGGAATCTGATATCTGGCAGAAGTAACCCCAGAAAGGTACATCTGTCCATTCCAGATCCTGGTACATCATCGGTACTACACAAATCGGGAAGTCACCGGCAATACCACCACCAATCTGGAAGAAGCCAACGCCTTTACCAGAAGAGTTCGCACGGTACCATTCAGACAGGTAGATCATATATTCGATACCGCTTTTCATGGTAGACGTTTTCAGTTCACCTTTGATGCAGTAAGAAGCGAAGATATTACCCATGGTGCTATCTTCCCATCCTGGAACGATGATAGGAATATTCATTTCTGCGGCAGCGATCATCCAGCTATTCTTTGGATCAATTTCGTAATGTTCTTTCATTACGCCGCTCAGCAGCAGTTTGTACATGTATTCGTGCGGGAAGTAGCGCTCACCGCTTTCTTCTGCTTCCTTCCATATTTTGTGGATATGTTTTTGGATACGACGGAAAGCTTCTTCTTCCGGGATACAGGTATCCGTTACACGGTTAAAACCCTGTTCCAGCAGATCCCATTCTTCCTGCGGGCTCAGATCGCGGTAGTTAGGCACTCTCTTATAGTGTGTATGTGCTACCAGGTTCATGATATCTTCTTCCAGGTTTGCACCAGTGCAGGAAATGATATCCACTTTACCCTGACGGATCATTTCTGCGAAAGAAATGCCCAGTTCAGCCGTACTCATCGCACCGGCCAATGTCACCATCATTTTACCGCCTTCCAGCAAATGTGTTTCATATCCTTTGGCAGCATCCACCAATGCAGCTGCATTAAAGTGGCGGTAATGGTGCTGGATAAATTGAGAAACGGGTCCCTTGTTCATGTCATTTAATCATTTATACATTAACAGTCTGGCTAATAAAGCCTTAACAGGTGGCAAAGTTAAGATAATTTTTGGAGGGGGAACGGGGCTGTGGAATAAAACAAAAGAGCCCATGGTAATTACCATGAGCCCTGTATTTTTAACACTACTAAAACTAAGCTTTCTTCAGGCGGCTGTATACTTTCATATTAGCATCCGCATCGGTTTTGATAACTGTCCAGGTGTCTGCACCTTCTACTGTTACAAAATATACTATGTTTTCGCCGGAAGTATATTCTACTACACAGTAGATGCTGGTACCGGGATATTTCTTATTCAGTTTACCGGTTACTTTCAGTGGCAATTGTTCTGCCTGCAGATAACGGGAGGTAGCCAGCAAGGTGCCATCTTCTTTGAAAAAGGCAGTTACCTTGGTATTACTCAGGGTAAACTTGGCGGTAAACGTTTTGTTATCGTCTGTATACCATTTAACGTCGGTAGCTCCGGTAAAAGACTCATTAAACGTACTGTTTATTTTAGTATTAGCAGTAGTTTCATAAGGGCTTGCAAGAAGCACATTGACACTAAGTAAAAGTGCGGCGCTTACTAAGAAAATAATTTTTTTCATGGCGGAAAAATTTTATGGTGTTTGTAATTTTTTTCGTTTTTGTTGTTTCGATAGGTCAAAGCTACGTTGGGAAGTGGGCAGTGGTCAAGGCATACTTTACTGATGGGAGTACTTGATAATTTGAAGTATCCGTTAATGAACGTCCGCCTGACCGGTGGCGGACATACGGGGATACAGAGCAGCCATAGCCTGTTTGTTGGTGCCAACTTGCCAATGTTGCATCGACGAGAGTTAAGAAATTGTTAAAATGGATAAGGTTTTAAAAGAATTGTGATATTTTGATAGAACGTGTAAAAATGCCCTCCATAAACGCTAAACCCTTCATACCTAAGCCCTGAACATGAAAAAAGTCTTTTCAGAATATAGCAATCCCGTTAGTACCTGGATCTTTTTACTCTTCCCGTCTATCTTTTCCATCTATTACAGGCTCCACTACGGTGATATCTGGCAAACAGATAACCTCCTGTTCTCTGTGTACTGGATAGTTACTATCTCTGAAACCCTGCTACTGGGTTACATTTGGGCGGTATTTTGCCTAAAGGTGCGTATAGATGAAAGTGGGATTTCCTTCCGATACCTTTCCTGGAGGTTCCAGTCTGTACATTACGACTGGTCACAGATCAAATCCGCCACTATCATAGAATTTGATCTCAAAAAGGATTTCAACGGCTGGCCTGTCCGCAGCAGCCCGGAATATGGTAAAGGCTATATTACCAGAGGTAAAAAAGGACTGTTCCTGGAACTGATGAACGGTGAAAAAATGATGATGAGTGTATTGGACACCAAAAAAACGTTGATAGCATTACAATCCTATGCCGCCAAACCTCAGATAGCGTAACGATACAGATAAAGCCATTTAGCATAAATACGTAACTTGAGGCCATGAACCACCTGGCCCATGCTTATTTATCTTTCCGGCAACCTGAGCTGATCACTGGCAATCTGATTGCTGATTTTGTGAAGGGTAGGAAAAACATGGCTGCCTTTGACGCGGGGATCCAGCAAGGCATTCGTATTCATCGGGCTATCGACACTTTTACCGACCAGCATCCGGTAACGGGCAGGGCTAAACTTTTTTTCAGGCCTTCCTGCGGTCTATATAGCGGTGTGTTTACAGACCTTGTGTACGATCATTTCTTAGCTGCTGACCCTGAGCGCTTTACAAATGATTCACTTTATTCGTTTGCCCGTTACGTTTATAGTGAAGTGAAACAGCGGGCAGCACAGCTACCACCGGACTTCCTGAAGATGTTTGAATACATGCAGGCCTATAACTGGTTATATAACTATCATACTACAGAAGGTATTGCCAGTGCAATCAGGGGGGTAGCCCGCCGGGCGAGATATCTCGAAACAGATGGTAATGTGGTGTTTGCAGTTTTCATGGAGCATTATTCCGCACTGAAAATCTGTTACCAGGAATTTTTTCCCGAACTTCAGACATATGTGGAGAATCTGCTTCAGATGGAAAACCGCTAACAGCTTGTTAAAAGCAGCGTATCCTCTTTTCTGATTCCTTAAAAATGGGTAGGTTTGCCGCCAATTACATTTAAAAGAAATAAAGCTTTCCAGGATGATGAAAAAAGTTCTCCTTTTCGCCTTTATAGCAGGCATGCTCAGTTTGACCGCTGGCGCACAGGACAAAAAAATGCCGCCACTTGATGCCAGCCCTATGGATATGGCCTATTACCCTGTAATGTACCCTTACGTAGTGAAAGTAAAAGGTGAACCTGGTTCACTGGTAGCCCGGGTAATATACAGTCGCCCGCAAACCAAAGGCAGGGATATATTTGGTAACCTGGAAGAATATGGCAAAATATGGCGTTTAGGAGCCAACGAAGCCACTGAAATCGAATTTTTCCGCCCGGTAACCATTGCCGGTAAAAATATTCCGAAGGGACGTTATACACTGTATGCTATCCCAACAGAAAAAACCTGGACCATCATCCTGAATAAAGACACTGATATATGGGGCGCCTTTAAATACGATCAGAAAAAAGACGTGGTAAGAACTGCGCTGCCAGTGGTAACACTGGACACTGCAGTAGAAGCGTTTACGATGGTATTTGAAAAAGGTGATCCTGGTGCTAACCTGATCATCGCCTGGGACAAGGTAAGTGTGAGTTTGCCTATCAAATGGTCTGATGCAATAGCTTCCACCAAAAAGAAATAGTATTTACCAGAAATAATAAAGCCGAAGAGGCGAAGTAATAAGTGGTTATCCGCTTATTACTTCGCCTCTTCGGCTTTATGTGGATGCTGTAAACAGCACTTCTTTAAAAAGGAAAAAGCGGTAAGAATACCGCCTTAAGAATTTTAACCATATCCTATGAAAAACCTAAAACGAATTTAGTCCGATTATACTTAACCGTTAGTGGTGAATTGGTGAACGATATAAAAATGTTCGTAACCGTGGTATTTTATGCGATCATATCTTAATATTAGCTAAAATGGACAAGTATTCCTCTCATCATTTGGGGGCTGTTCAATCGCAAAAACTGGAGTATATTTGAAAACCACCAGAAATTACTCATTTTTAAATATTTAAGACATGAAGCTGGGTACTAAACTCATACACGCAGGTGTAGCTCCCGATCCATCTACCGGCGCTATTATGACTCCAATTTTTCAAACTTCTACCTACGTACAAAGCGCGCCAGGGGTACATAAAGGCTACGAATATGCCCGGACGCAAAACCCTACCCGTGATGCACTGCAGAACGCATTGGCGGCTATTGAAAACGGCACACATGGTATTTCCTTTGGAAGTGGGCTGGCAGCTACAGACGGTGTGATGAAGCTCCTGAATCCTGGTGATGAAGTCATTGCTACCAACGACCTCTATGGAGGCACCTATCGCATTTTTACCAAGGTATTTGAGCGTTATGGCATCAAGTTCACCTTTATAGATATGGCAGATGCCAGGAACATAGAAGCCCATGTAACGCCCCAGACAAAGATGATTTGGCTGGAAACGCCTACCAATCCCCTGTTAAGGATCATTGATATTGCTGCCTGCGCGCAAATAGCCAGGAAAAGTGAAATCATGCTTTGTGTGGATAACACCTTTGCATCGCCTTACCTGCAAAATCCGCTGGACCTGGGTGCCGATATTGTACTGCATTCCGCTACCAAATACCTGGGAGGCCATAGCGACGTGGTACATGGTGTGGTGATTGTAAAAAATGAAGACCTGGCCCAACGACTGTATTTTATACAAAACAGTTGCGGCGCCGTTCCTGGCCCGCAAGACTGCTTCCTGGTACTCCGGGGTATTAAAACCCTCCATGTACGTATGCAGCGGCATTGTGAAAATGGGGTAGTGGTGGCCAATTTCCTTCGCAATCATCCTAAAGTAGACAAAGTATACTGGCCTGGCTTTACGGACCATCCTAACCATGATATTGCCAAACAGCAGATGCGTGGCTTTGGAGGCATGATGTCCTTTACCCTCAAAGATGACAGCCTGGAAGCCGCCAACCGGATTCTGAGCAATACACACCTGTTTGCACTGGCCGAGTCATTAGGTGGGGTAGAATCACTGATAGGACACCCTGCCAGCATGACCCACGCCTCTATTCCCCGCGCAGAAAGAGTCCAAAACGGGTTAGTGGATTCCCTCATCCGGTTAAGCGTTGGTATTGAGGATGTAAGCGACCTGACAGCCGATCTGAATAAAGCTATTGGCTAAGTAATAGATTTTAATTCTTATCTGGTAAAAATTATCTTTACCAAAGTGTAAATATTTACCCTAACCATATCCAGAGCCTTTTTATATCAAAAGTGACCGCTGATATAAAAAGGCTTGTGGTGATACACGTGATTTAACTTATGAAAATCGAGAAACTAAGGGAGTTTTTGGATGCAAAGGCGGCGTATTACAATCACCCGGACTTTATTGCAAACGATCCTATTTGCATTCCGCACCGTTTCAGTGTATTGCAGGATATTGAAATATCCGGTCTCTTCGCGGCCATACTGGCCTGGGGAAACCGTACCAGCATTATCAATAAATGCACAGAGCTGATGAAAATGATGGATGATTCACCTTATGACTTTATCCGTCATCATCAGGCAAAAGACCGGATGAAATTATTTTCATTTTGTCACCGCACATTTAACGGTTTGGATCTGCTGTATTTTGTCGAGTTTCTCCAGCATTATTACACCAATGTAACATCGCTGGAATTCGCCTTCAGCGCCCATATTACCCCTCAGGATGATAATGTGGAAAAAGCGCTCATCGGATTTCGTAAGGTATTTTTTGCGCTGGAACATCCGGAAAGAACAGGCAAGCATATTGCCACCCCGGCTAAGAACTCAGCTTGCAAACGATTGAACATGTATTTACGCTGGATGGTAAGACAAGATGAAAATGGCGTGGATTTTGGGCTTTGGCAGCACATATCACCTTCGCAACTGGTATGTCCGATGGATGTACATGTAAGCAGGGTTGCCGCCAGATTGGGATTAATACCAGAGGCGAAAGCTGACTGGAAAACAGCCGCCGCCCTCACTCACCAGCTGAAAAAACTCGACCCTGATGATCCTGCCAGGTACGATTTTGCACTGTTTGGTCTGGGCGTGATTGAAAAATATGTTTGATCAAATAAAAAATGGTAATGAAAAGAATTTTGGGACTGATTGCGATGGTAGTAACACTGGCTTTATCCGCTAAAGCACAGGAATATGTAGCCCTCACCTATACCTTTCATAAAGGAGAGTTGTTTGAACTGGAGCAGAAAAGCAGAAGTGAAACCTATATGACAGTCAACGAAATTGTACAACGTACTACCCGTGACTACAACAATATCATTACCATGGAAGTAACAGATGTACAACCTGGCAAAACCACGCTCACCTTCCGGTATAAAGATCTGAAATTCAACTTCAACGCTAAAAACCAGAACATCTTTGTGGATGCCAAGGTGACAAAAACGGAGGAGCCTTTCCAGGCAGGACTTAATAAAGTACTGGATCAGCCCTTTACCGTTGAAATACAAACTACAGGTATCATCAATAAAGTAGAAGGCCTCGACAATATCCTCGATAACGCCAGCAATGCTTTCAGCACACTGAAGAAAGACGAACAGGAAGCCTATAAAAAACTGATGAAAGACCAGTTTGGTACCACCGCCTTCCAAAGCTGGCTGGAACAGCTCCTGATCATGTACCCCGCACACGGCATTAAAACCGGCACCCAATGGGAAGAAAATGTGCCTTTACGCGGGGGCCTGGTAGGCAGCATAGACCTTTACTGGAACCTGCAAACCTGGGATGCACAAACAGCGAAAATTGGCGGTACCTCCAAAATAAAAACAGATAAAGTACAAATGCTGACCCTGGAAGATGGTATTAAAGCCACCGCAGAAATCCAGGGAACTACTTCTTCCAACTACCTGGTGAACCGCAGCAGTGGATTTCCCAGCATCTGTGTACAAAATACAGATATGTCCGGTGATTACACCTACAAGGCTAATAAGGCCAAACGCATTAAACATGACCTGAAAGTGCCGGTAAAAGTAGTCACCAATGCTTCTTACAAAATAAAACAAATGAAATAATGACTGCATTGCCAGCACTATACCTGCAGGAAGCAGCAACATGGGCGCAGGAACACTTTGACATAAGTGTACCCGTTAATGTTAGTTACGAGCTACTGGAAGAAATACTGGCTAAGAAGCTGGAAATACTGATCAGTGAAAACTTTCAGCAGTTTATATTTCTCCTGTACCGGACAGATGTATCAGAAGATCGTGTAAAACAGCTATTGGAAAACGCAGTGGCTACCGGGGCAGATCCGTATAAACCTATTGCTGCGCTGATCATTGAAAGACAACTGCAAAAAATCACTTCCCGGGCCACCTATAAACAGGATAACCTGCCCGATGATGAAGAGAGATGGTGAAACAGCTGTTAGCCATTAGCTTTTAGCTTTTAGCTTTTAGCTTTTAGGAAATGCAGCGTAGACCATCATAATATTATCTACGCTGCATTTCCTAAAAGCTAAAAGCTAGTGACTAATAGCTAAAACGTCAGCTCTTTTACTTTTTCCTTGTCCTCCTTCTCTTTATCCAGGTCGAAGAAAGTTCCAAATACGTGATCCCAGATAGAGGAACTTACGCCAAACCCTCTGTCCTCACTTTTATAGTGATGCAGGTGATGGTTGCGCCATAATGGTTTCATAAACCGGAAAGGCGGATTCCATGCGTGGATAGCGTAGTGCATACTACCGTAAATCAGGTATCCCAGGATAAAGCCGGGGAAAAACATAAATGTGATCTGTCGCAGGAAGATATATTGCACGCCAAAAATGGCTGAAGCGAGTATCAGACTGGGTACCGGAGGCATAAATAAACGTTGTTTGTCTCTCGGATACTCATGGTGGTTCCCATGCATTACATAAATAAAGCGTTGCACTTTGGGCTTGTCGCTCACAAAGTGAAACATAAACCGGTGCATAATATACTCAAAAAATGACCAGAAAGCCATGGCACCAATGAATATACCGAATACTGTACCGGGTGTAAAGCCTAGTGTATCATGACTATAGTAAAGCATATAGCCAATAATGGGCAAATAAAGCCCCCAGATCACCAATGGATGCGTTTTGGTAAGCATCTCCAGATACTGGCTCTCAAATAATCTTGCCTGTCCTTTGTTCTTAATCTTTTCAAACTTCATAACTCCGAATTTTAGAGTGCAGTTACGGGATATGAATAAAACCTTCCTTATAAACCCTGGGCAGCCAGCTCAAAAATGATGCGCATTTTAAATATGACTGTCCTATAAAAAGCAAAAATACAACGTTCATATATTATTTCGTGCATTATACTATTCTATGAGGCTATAAATAATATTTATCCCATGCTATTTATTCTTTGTAATTAATACTGAAATTCTGCAGGTTAGGTTTGTATTTTCTCCTGCGTTGTAATTCATATTTATAAATAATTTCCCCTACTTCTTTAAAGAAGGGATAGCCATCTCCATCATATTCATATTTATTATCATTCAAAATACCGTCACGGTTAACGTAAAGATCGCCGGTCAGCATAAACTCAACTCGATTTTTAAAATCAACAACATATGCAGCATCGGTCAGGAAGCCGTAGGACCAGCCAGCTTTATTAAATACACGTATGTATGGCGGAATGTTTTGTTTACCATCTTTGAAAAAAAAGAATTTTGTAAAACTGTTGTAATACGCTGTAGTATCATATTTAGGCCAGGAAGTTTCTGACGGATATTGTGACATATAACGGTACAAAAAACGGTAATCATCTTTCGTAAGATTAAACCGCTCCTTTGCCGGCACAGAAGCAGGAAACAACACAGACTGTAACATATGCTGCAACCCGGTCAGCGGCAGGTTATTATGCCGGGTAAAATCCATGGGCAAAAATACCAGTTTATCGTCCCGGTCGAGGTAACCGACACCAATAGTTACCTGCCTGCTATAATCAAAAGACAAGGTATCGTAGGCTGCTGGTTGTTGGTATATCAGTTGCCCGTTCGCCACAAAACGAATGGGGTTAGTATGCCTGTTTTCCTCTTCTGTGAGCGGCATAAAACGACGTACAATACGTACATCTTTATACCCCATTGCCCATAGCCTTTCATGAATACGCTGCTGTCCCACAAACTCATACAACCGGTTGTAGGCATCATTATCACTGATGAGGAATACTTGTTTGATATAATGATAGATAGACGGTAGTCCATTCTGCGCCGTACTGTCGGTATACACTTTTACCTGTCCGCGCCAGGCGCTGTCCGTAAGCATCGGCGTATTCCCGGTAAGCTGGGGTATATTCAGTTTATGCAGTTTTTCCAGTGCCAGCAAAGCAATAGGTAGCTTCACGGTACTGGCAGGATTAAAATATTTATCCGCATCTACCTCCAGGTAATAGCTTTTAAAATGAGGCGTATTATCCGCATCCCGATCAATTTGCGTGTAAATCAGCTGGTAACGAAATGAGTCAGGATACTGCAGAATGTGTTTTAGCACAGGAGAGCCTTCCCTTTGCAGCAGGTTTTGCAGCATGGTATCTGTACGGGATTGCGCCTGTACAATAAAGAGATGGCTATAAAACAGCAAGAACAACAAACAGGAACGCATATACGTGGTGGTTCTGCATATAAATATAAAGCAATTACCTGGCTGCGGACAGCATTTTTCTGATCTTTTGATTGAAGTTTTGCGGATTTATTTGTAGGAGCCCATTAACTGCTTCGGGGTAGGCGGCATCTGTGTTGTCCAGCTGTATCAGTTTTAGCATGGGATAACCGGCGAAACAGTGATTTTTAAGGTTTGTGCTTTCAAAACGGCTGGTGTGGCCAATAAGAGAAAAATAAGGCGCAACAAAGGTTTCATAGCAGGGGATTTATCTTTATAATTTATCAAAAAATAGCCAAACCATTTAAAGGCCATTCTTATATTTGGCACTTCATACAACCAGAACAATTACCAACACCATGAAACTAGTAAGCTATTTAAGAGAGGAAACAGACCAGTTAGCCATCTTGGTAGATGGGCTGTTATACAATACCCAGGAGCTGTATCCGGATCTTCCGAATAACATGGGCATGTTCCTGATGATGTGGGAAGATGTGATTGACATTGCCAAACAGGCAGATGCCTTATTGAAAGCAGGTAAAAATCCCAGCAGTGCGATGGGTATTCCGGTAGGGAGCGTACAGCTACTTTCACCGGTACCGTTTCCTACTTCCTGCAGGGATGGATATGCTTTCCGGCAACATGTGGCAGCAGCACGACGCAACCGTAAGGTGGCCATGATTCCGGAGTTTGATCAATATCCGATTTTCTACTTCACCAACCACAATGCCATTCAGGGTCCCGGCGATATTCACTGTATGCCTGATCATTTCGAGAAACTGGATTTCGAGCTGGAAGTTGCCATCGTTATCTGCAAAGCAGGACGTAATGTTACCGCGGCGGAAGCAGATGATTATATTGGCGGCTACATGATCATGAACGATATGAGCGCACGCACCCTGCAAATGGAAGAAATGTTGCTGAACCTCGGACCTGCCAAAGGCAAGGACTTCAGTACCGTTATTGGCCCCATGCTGGTGACTCCTGATGAACTGGAATCACTGAAAATACCCGCCAGGCCTGATCATACCGGCAATAATTACGATCTGAAAATGACCTGTAAAGTCAATGGTATCACCGTGAGTGAAGGCAACATGGGCGACATGGACTGGACCTTTGCCGAAATCGTAGAACGTTGCGCCTACGGCGTAAATATTCTGCCAGGCGACATTATTGGCAGTGGTACTGTAGGCACCGGCTGCTTCCTGGAACTAAACGGTACCGGCAAACTGAACGACCCGGATTATACTCAACAATGGCTGCAACCCGGCGACGTAGTGGAAATGGAAGTAACCGGCTTAGGAACGCTTTCCAACACCATTGTGAAAGAAGACAGTGACTTTTCCATACTGGCGCTCAAGAAAAAAGCATAACCATGCAGATAGATCCCTCCCAGGTAAAAACCAGTGAGCTACATGCTTATCTGCTGGGCGCCATATCGCCCCGCCCTATTTGTTTTGCCAGCACCATAGATATAGATGGCCGGCCTAATTTGTCGCCATTCAGCTTTTTTAATGTATTTGGCGCCAATCCTCCTACATTGATATTTTCGCCGGCCCGGCGGGTACGCGATAATACGGTGAAGCATACACTGGAAAATGTATACGCCACCAAAGAAGTAGTGATCAATGTAGTAAGCTATGCCATGGTACAGCAGGCTTCCCTCAGCAGCTGCGAATACCCGGCCGGTATCAGTGAATTTGAAAAAGCCGGATTTACACCACTCGCGTCTGAAAAAGTGCAACCATTCCGGGTAAAAGAGAGCCCGGTGCAAATGGAGTGTATCGTAAAACAGATCATTGAAACAGGACAAGGGGGAGGAGCCGGCAACCTGGTTATATGCGAACCGGTAATGCTACATATCAACGATAACATATTGGATGCCCAGGGCAAAATAGATCCCCATAAAATAGACCTGGTCGCCCGTATGGGGGGAGATTTCTATTGCCGTGCTTCCGGTAGTGCCGTATTTGAAGTGGCCAAACCCAATACTCAACTGGGCATTGGCGTAGATGCATTACCGTTGGCTATCCGTAACAGTCATATTCTTACAGGCAACAACCTTGGACAACTGGGGAATGTACATGAAGTACCTGTTATTGATGCTGCTTTTTATGATGACCATCTCAAAAATATTATCCAGTATTACAGCATAACGCCGGAAGAAATGGATAAAGAACTCCATCACTATGCAAAAAAGCTGCTGGACGATGGAAAGGTAGCCGCAGCATGGCAGATACTGCTTACAGCAGTTAGCCGTTAGCTTTTAGCTTTTAGAAAATGCAGCGGAAAACATATAATATAATCTCCGCTGCATTTTCTAAAAGCTAAAAGCTAATGGCTAAAAGCTACTTGGCTCCAAATACTTTCTTCAGCAGGTCCGTTGTTCTGGCAGCCGGATTAGCGCGGATAGCTAATTCTTCTTTAGCGATCTGGTCAAACAGCGCATTTACGGCCATGGTGGTCACGTAGTCCTGCAGATCCGGATTTACTTTATTGAAGGTAGTAGGTAACTTGTTATAAGATGTTACGATATCTGAATAATAACGGGTAGCACTGGTGCTGTCCAGCGTCTTTTTAATAACAGGCATGAAAGCCGTTTTCAGGGAATCGGTCGTTTTGCTTTTAAAGAAATCGGTAGCGGAAGTATTACCGCCTTTCACCAGGTTCAACGCATCTGTCAGGGTCATTTGCTTAATGGCGCTCACAAAGATAGGCGCTGCATAACCTACCGCTTTTTCTGCAGAACGGTTAATTTGCAGGATCGCTTTATCTACCTGGCTGCCCAATCCTATGGAGCGTAAGGTGTTACCAATTTTCACAGCATCCGGTGGCAACAATAATTTATACACATCACTACCAAAAAAGCCATCTGTTTTATTCAGCTTGGCAATACCTGCAGCCACACCTTTGGCCAGCGCTTCCTTGATGCCGCCACCAGCATCCGCCTCTGTTAAGCCGGCGAGTGAAGCACCGGAATTACCTGTGCTGCCGTTTTTATTGCTGGCGGATTCCAGTTGTTTGCCGAGTTTTTTCAGGAATTGTGCCTGACTTGCCTGCAGGCAAAAAAAGCCCAGCAGTACTAATAATGAACGTTTAAGCATAGTGTTATTATAAATATTAATATCTGTCAAAAATATAAATTATTCGTGTAATGTCAACAGTGGTATATGTGTTTGGTAAGCCAGTTTTGATGTGCGGCTACGCTTAAAAATGCTTTCAAATAATCCGTGTTTTTTAGGAATGGTAAGGATGATGTCCGCTTTAATTTCCTCACCAAATTCTACAATTCCTTCAATCACATCCGGGTTATCGATAAAATGATATTCCGGGTGAAAATCTTCCAGCAGGGTATCCAGCATCAAAGTTTCAAAAGGCGTATCTGTGCTGAAATGCCGGCTTTCATGGTCAATATTAATAACGTGCAATTCCGCATTAAAAATATGTAATAGCTTTTTCAGTGGTTCCACTGGTGTGGTTTCTGCCACCTTGCGGAGGTCTGCTGCAAAAACTATTTTTTCAATGGGCTTATATTTCGCATTGCCGGGGACTATCAGCACCGGATAGCTGGTATTTTTCACCACGTCAATGGTGTTGGAACCCACCAATACTTCTTCCAGTTTACTGCCGCCGGTAATGCCCATTACAATAAGGTCTGCCTCCTCATTCTTACATACTTCTTCGATGGTAGCAGCCAGCAGGGTATTGTCTGCCCGGGTTACCAGCGTGGTATCAGCAGATACCAATGCATGTAATTCCTTTTTCATCTTCTCAAGACCTTCCAGGCTGGCTTCTCTCAGATCATCCGGATTTACCATGGGTATCATGGTAGGCACATCTGGAATGGGGACAATCAGCTCATATGCATGATACAATACAATGCGGGTAGTGCCCAGGCTCCTGGCCAGAGAAAGGGCGTAAGTAGCAGCATTATACGCGGTATCAGAAAAATCAGTAGGTACTAAGATTGTTTTCATATGGGCTAATTTTAAGATACTAATAAGCACTTCTTAAAGTTAACGATGTGCGTTGGTATATGAACGCTTCATGAAAATTTAATGCCACTTTTTGTGGAGCGGAAAACGGAAGGCATAAAGCAAAAAGCTATTGTAGCGGATAATTAGAGCGAAAGGTTATCCGCTTCAATTAATTGCTACAATAGCTTTTTGCTTTATGTCTTAAGCCTTCGGCTCTATTTCTGCTGCTGTTCTGGTTTCATTTGCGGGAAGAACAATACATCCTGAATGGATGGCTGGTTCGTCATCAGCATCGTTAAGCGGTCAATACCGATACCAATACCGGAGGTTGGCGGCATACCATATTCCAGTGCGCGTAAGAAGTCGTAATCAATGTACATGGCTTCATCATCACCACGTTCCATCAGTTGTACCTGTTCTTCAAAACGTTCGCGCTGGTCAATTGGATCGTTCAGCTCACTGTAGGCGTTGGCAATTTCTTTACCATTTACCATCAGTTCAAAACGTTCTACCAGACCGGCTTTGCTGCGATGTTTTTTCGTCAGCGGGCTCATTTCTACCGGGTAGTCCGTGATGAAAGTTGGCTGGATGTAGTTGCCTTCACATTTTTCGCCGAAAATTTCATCGATCAGTTTAGCCTTACCAAATTTAGGATCTACATGCAAACCTAATTGTTTGCATACCTCGCGGAGCTGTGCTTCGTCCATCGTGGAAATATCGATACCAGTATGTCCCAGTATGGCTTCATACATGGATACACGGCGGAACGGTGCTTTGAAGTCGATGGTTTTATCACCCACCTGTACAGCGGTAGTACCGTGTAAGGTAATGGCAATCTTTTCCAGCAGGGATTCTGTGGTACGCATCATCCACTCGTAATCTTTATAGGCGGCGTACATTTCCATTACGGTAAATTCCGGGTTATGGGTACGGTCCATTCCTTCATTACGGAAATCTTTTGCGAACTCGTATACACCTTCAAAACCACCTACGATCAGGCGTTTCAGGTATAACTCGTTGGCTATACGGAGATAGAGCGGCATATCCAGTGCATTGTGATGCGTAGTAAACGGACGTGCGGTAGCTCCACCTGGAATTGGCTGCAGTATAGGCGTTTCTACTTCCAGGTAACCCAGGTTATTGTAGAAATCGCGGATGGTTTGCATAATTTTGGTGCGTTTGATAAACACCTCTTTCACTTCCGGGTTAATCACCAGGTCTACATAACGTTGACGGTATTTAAATTCCGGATCGGTTACCTCATCAAACACTTCCCCTTCCCTCTCTTTTACGATGGGCATAGGGCGCAAGGATTTGGCTAGAATAGTAATTTCCTTGGCGTGAATAGAGGTTTCGCCGGTTTTGGTAATAAAGGCATATCCCTTTACTCCTATAAAGTCGCTGATATCTAGCAGTTTTTTAAATACAACATCATACAGCGTTTTGTCTTCACCAGGGCAGATATCATCCCGGCGGATATATATCTGGATACGACCTATGCTGTCCTGGATAGAGACAAATGCAGCCTTACCCATGTCGCGTACCATCATAACGCGGCCTGCCAGGCATACAGCCTGGAATTGTTCTTTTGTTTCTTCCGAATACTTGGATTTTATATTTACGGAAGTATCATTAACCGGGTACTCCGCTGCTGGGTAGGGGTCTATGCCTAAATTATGCAGCTCCTGTAATTTTTCCCGGCGTATAATCTCTTGCTCAGATAATTGTGTCATGTAGTAAGTTGTAATTGCCTGTTGGAGTGCAAAAATAGTAAAAAGGGCTGTAAGACTACAGCCCTCTTATTTTTTGACCATATCCTATGAAAACCATTTTAAAGGTAACCGCTTCCACTGCTATTTTCAGCCCCAATTACCAGGCGCGGGGAAATCTTTCATAACTGGTGGAATTTGGGCAATGGGCGGTTTTGGCGAGGTGCCCGTTTGTGTAATTTGTTGGGGGTATTTTTTAGTTATGCTTATTTTCGCCCGCTAACGATAAGAAAAAAACCACCTGATACTTTACAAATTATGAGAAGCGAACAATGGTTAAAACCAATCACTATCAGTAGTGTAGCCTTATTGCTGCTGACAACCCCCTGTTTGCAGGCGCAACAAAAGCAGGATCTTACTTTTGAACAGGCTTTTAAAGGCAAAGCAACTAATATCACCAAGCCCCTGCCAGCTATCCGCGAGTGGGCAGATGGAGAACATTACCTGGAAATGCGCCCCGATGCTGCCAATGGCCGTATGCAGGCGTGGAAAGTAGATGCCCGCACCGGCAATGCCACTATTTACACCGCTCCGGTAGATGGTCCCAGTGTAGAAGTACGTGAAAAGGATGTGTTTTATAAGGCTGCAGATGGTAGCAGCGTACGTTTGACCAATGACGCAGCAGAAGAAAAAAATCCAACGCTTTCCCCTGATGGAAAATATGTGGCTTTTACCCGTAACAACGACTTATACAGCGTTGAAGTAGCCTCCAAAAAGGAAACCCGCTATACCAATGACGGATCAGACGTGATCTATAATGGTTGGGCATCCTGGGTATATTATGAAGAAATCCTTGGCCGGGCTACTCATTACCGCGCCTTCTGGTGGAGCCCCGACAGTCGCAAAATTGCTTACATGCACTTTAACGATACTAAAGTACCTGTATTCCCTATCTATAGCGAGAAAGGCCAGCATGGCTACCTCGAAAATACACGCTATCCCAAAGCCGGCGATCCTAACCCTGCTGTGAAAGTTGGTGTGGTACCCGTTTCCGGCGGCACTACTGTTTGGGCCGACTTCAACGAAAATGATGATCAGTATTTTGGTACGCCCTTCTGGACAGATGACAGTCAGCAGTTGTGGATGCAGTGGATGAACCGCGGTCAGGACAACCTGAAAATATACAGCATCAACCCGCAAAGCGGCGCCAAAAAAGAAGTCTACGATGAAAAGCAGAAAACCTGGATCGACTGGTTCGATGCCGTTCCTTTTGTACAAAACAACCAGGGCTTCCTGCTGTTAAGTGATAAAACAGGCTGGGCGCACCTATACCTGTATAATATGGATGGAACGCTGAAAAAGCAATTGACATCCGGCAACTGGACAGTAAAAGACGTACTGCAGATAGATGATAAAAACCAACTGGTTTACTTCCTTGCCCGCAAAGAAGTCTCTACCCGCATTGACCTTTACAAGGTGAGCATGAAAACCGGTGTGATTACCCGTCTTACCAAAGGCGACTACAGCAATGTGATCAAAATAGCACCAGGCGGTAAATATTTCATTACTACCTATTCTAACCTGCAAACACCCGCGAAAATGGCGCTGGTAGACAATAACGGGAAAGTAGTGCGTGAGCTGGGTGATAGTAAAGGTGAAAAATTTGACAGCTACAACCTCGCCAAAACGGAGCTGAAAACGTATACAACCCGCGATGGTCTTACTTTACCGCTTACGATCACGATGCCGCTGCATATGGAACCGGGTAAAAAGTATCCGATCCTCATCAGTATTTATGGTGGTCCTAATGCCGGAACCGTATACGATAGCTGGAAATTCACCAACACCCAACAATGGTGGGCACAGGAAGGTGTAATACAGGTAGCCATAGACAATCGCAGCAGCGGACAGCTGGGTAAAATGGGGATGAACTACATTCACCGGCAGATGGGTAAGCATGAAATTGAGGATTATATGGATGCCGCTATGTGGCTGCGGGCACAACCCTGGGCTGATAGCAGCAAAATATGTATGACCGGTGGCAGTTTTGGTGGATACATGACCTGTATGGCACTTACTTACGGTGCAGATGTATTTACGCATGGTATGGCCAACTACGCCGTAACTGACTGGCAATTATACGATAGTCACTACACAGAGCGCTACATGGATACACCGGCCGAAAACCCGGATGGCTATAAAGCTACGTCTGTAATGACTTATGCCGATAAATACAAAGGGCTGATCCGCATTGTGCATGGTACCATGGATGATAACGTACACATGCAAAACTGCATTCAGCTGATCGACAAACTGGAAAATCTGAATAAGCATTTCGAATTTATGCTGTATCCCGGTGAGCGTCACGGTTGGGGTGGCTTAAAGAGTGTTCATTCCTCCGGGGAGTCTTACCGGTTTATTTATAATTATTTGTTGGATAAAACTTACCCGGCACAATTCCAGTTGTAATGGACGACAGTGTCTAAAGAATGGCCTGGTATACGATGTATACCAGGCCATTCTTTTTGGTATTACAGGACGTGACCCGAGGTCTAGTGTCTGTATAGCTATTTCAGGACGAGACATAGTGCGGTGAAAGAGTAGTAGGAGTGTAGTAAAAGAGTAATGTAACAGTAGTAAGAGAGCAATGGAACAGTAATAGAAGTATAGTGGGAATGTAATAGATAGACGAGTCCTAAGTACCGGAGAAGCTATCGAGAGGTAGGAGAGAAGTAGCAACGGTATTCCGGCCACTGTTAGCAAACCAGTATTTGATCATTGCTGGCATCTCTCACTCCCTGTTACAGGACAAAGGAACCTTATGGCATATCACCTTATGGTAAAGCCTGGTAAATGAAATTGAAAATTAAAGGGAGTAAAAGATAGGAAATGAGAGGTGTAGAAAAAAAAACAGGGCTGCAAGACTACAGCCCCGAAAAATTTTAACCATATCTTTATTGAAAAACCTATACCAAAGGTGGCCGAATTTTATGATACTGCAGTGTCCATTCTAGTGAACGATATATTTTATCCAGTAAACGTATGAAAAGAGAAGGTGAACGTATGGGGCCTAAAAACGCTTCATGATAATTTAATATACGGAGTAGTAAGGCTAACGTATTGGTTATCAAACTATATAGATGTTTAAACAGCTATTTGCTCATTTAGCACGGTCATCTGAAGAAAAAAGTAAAAAAAAGGGTGGTAAGAATACCGCCCTTGTAATAATTTTAACCATATCCTATGAAAAACCTAGAACAAAGATATACTGTCGAATTTAGTCTTAGGTTTCATTTCCGTGAACGATGTATTATTGTTCGTAAACTGATGATAATGGTTAATGTGTTATTATATTATTTTAATAATAATATTATTAAAAAATAAAATTAGATTAAATAAAAATTCATTTAACATTGATAATCAATAATAAAAAAGAAAACTCTATTTATTACCTACGCCACACGCTGCCCATTGCTCACCTGCTTGTTCGGTTGAAGTAACACAACCTCCTTATTATCGCCTACTACACCCAGTACCAGGCATTCAGACATAAAGTTGGCAATTTGCTTTGGCGGGAAATTAACCACCGCTACAATTTGTTTTCCGATGAGTTCTTCTTTACTATATAAGGTGGTGATTTGTGCCGAAGACTTTTTAATACCCAGTTCCGGTCCAAAATCTATAACAAGCTGGTAAGAAGGATTACGGGCTTTAGGAAAGTCATTCGCCTCCAGTATGGTGCCTGCTCTTATTTCTATTTTTTCAAAATCCGGCCAATTGATAGTTTCCATTTCTACTGATTTGTTTAGCGAAATATAGCAAATAATGAGAAAACAGGCGGATAGTTACCATGTACTTATTTTACACTATACACATTATAACAAACTGGCATAATTATTGGAATTGCTAACCCAAATTTTAGGTTAAAAAATAGGTTAAAGCGAAAGAACCCCACCTGCAGAGGTGGGGTTCTTTCGTGTATATATATCCGTTAGTTAGATCAGTTTAATGTAGCAGTRCTGTCCTGCACGGTAATAGGCCCGCTCACTTTCAGGATTTTCTTTACACTGAAATCCTCGTTGGCCTCCAGTCCCCATCCATGGAGGGAATCAGTGGGTGTTTTTATAAAAACTTCCTGTGTAGAGTAGAAGATCTTGCGTTTAGGATCCCAGTTCAATTCCTTGGTATCCAGTCTTTCTCCTTTCTTATTAATTACCACTACGCTATCTGATAAATATACGTAGCCTTCTTCTTCGAGGTACTTACCTTTCTTCGCAGAAAGGGTGCTTTCCAACCCCAGGGTATCGTTATACATAAATACCCTCAGTCCACTATTGAAAGCTACATAAGACGGCCTATCCAGGCTACGTTCCATAGCAGGTGCCAGCAATTTTGCATTTACCTTGCCACCCTGACTAAAAATAGTGATGATGTCAACCCCATTTTCGGTAGCCGCTTTTTTGGAATCAAATTCCATCACCGTCTGTATATCATTTTCACAGCTACTAACGGCAATGGCTATAATAAAAAATAAGATAGTTCTTTTAATCATTTGGAGAAATAATGGGCCAAAGATAGCTATTAGCTGTTAGCTTTTAGCTATTAGTAAAATGCAGCGGAGATATAAGCGTAGTTAATATTAAAACTGCTTATATCTCCGCTGCATTTTATTTATAGCTATGTGCTTTTATTCGTATTTACGTTTTATAAACCACTTATCGCTCAGGGTGAAGCCCAGTGATATGCGGTAGATATTTTCCTTTAATACTGTTTGATTATTACCGCGACGTGCTAATTCAAACGCCAGATTGATCATGCTGTATTGGTTGGAGTAAGGTAAACGGCGTACCGGTAAACCCGCACCAACGGTAAAACCTGTTGTAGGCATAGTTACGCCATTCAGTTTCAGGTAGTCATTTCCGTAGTAAGCACCTAAACGGTAAGCCACTCTGTTCCAGTATCCGCTGAGTGCCATGGCGTTAGGAACATACTGTCCGCCGATGGAAAGTTTCCAGGCATTTTGCAGGGAATCTTTCGCGCCAAAGTTGGAGTAGTTCTGCCACTGGGTAGTGTTGAAGTCCATACCGATCATCCATTTATCGAATTTGCGGAGCATGATACCTACTGCAAATTCTTCCGGATAAACAACGGTTCCTCTTTCTCCTTTCACATACTTAGCAGTATCCTGGGAAGAATAATTGCCTGAATTGCCGTCAAACTGCAGTGTTTCGCTCAAAGTTTCCTGGCGGGCGTGCATATTCTGTTTCAGGCTACCGGAAGCACCAAAGGTCAGGTCCATTTCTTTAGCCACTTTAGCTCTGTACTGTACACCTAACTTATAGAAAAAGCTGCTGTAGCTGGTACGGAACATTTTATGGGAAGGATAAATACTGGCATCTGGAAAAATCAAACGGGTATTATTCTCGATGTTACCAAAAAGGTAGCCCAGGTTTACCCCAACGCTAAAATTACCAAAACGTACACCTGTACCGGCATACATTTGATAAAGACCGCCACTGCCTTCATACTTGTTGGTCAGCGGGTACCTCAGGGTGTCGAAAAAGGTGCCGTTAAATCCTTGCTGGATATTATAAGAAACCCTGGTTACCGGGCGTAAGCCCAGGTTCAGGCCCCATTTATTCTTAATAATGGGTATTCCCAGCTGTAAATAGGAGAGGGTACCGAAACCGGAACTGAATTTATTCCCCTGATCGGTAATCGATCTGCCTCCACCTTCAATACCAACATCGAAAGTTGTCAGCAACAAGCTGGAATAACTGGCCGGATTGATAAAGTTTACTGACTGCGGATCACTATAAGCCTGAGAAACACCTCCCATACCACGATTCACCGTGTTCTGGTTGTTATTCAGATCTCCTAATCCGTAGCGGGAATATGGTGAGTTGTCCTGTGCGATAGCCTTATTTGCCAACAGGAAGAAGCTTCCCAACAGGCAAAGAATACTGACTTTTGTCCAATGCATTTAGTTACAGAATTGAGTTTAAGCCCTTATTCCAGTGAAAATATGGGTCTGCAAATATCTACTTTTTAAGGCGGGAAGCAAAAAAAACAAAAAGCCGACCTGTTAAATGCACGTTAAAGTTCCCGGAAAAGGGGCATAGAACATAAGCCTGACAAGCATCTCCATAATAATTATAAATTATCAGCAGATAAGTTCCGGAAATGGCCATTCAGCATTACACGCTCCTTCAGTCGCTCCATTTCTGCCATCATGGGAATTACTTTGTGTAAATGGCGTTTCAGGTATTCCAGCCGCTGTGCCTCGTAAAAAAGGTGCAGCAGCTCATATTCCTCCTCCAGCGATAATCCGGCATGATGCGCCAAATCGTATGACAGCAGCTGATCGTCTTCTTTTTTAAACGTTTTATGGATCTGGAGGATGGAATGCAGTTCACGAACCCCGTGCAGCACCTCCTGTAATAACCTCGCATGGTTGCCCTCGTTATTTTCCGGGTAGTTGACAATGGCGCCGGCGTATAATTTATCCGGAATCTCCGCGACATGCTCCAGGATCCGAAAAACGCTGTCACCAGTGGTCACAAGATCCATTTCCCCGGTCTCATATATTTTTTCTACCTTTTTTATTTGTACCAGTGTTCCATATTCCATTATTTTTTTATTTATTACAACTGGAATTCCAAAAGGCTTATGTTCAGCGATACAGGCAGCCACTAATTGTTTGTACCGGGGCTCAAAAACATGTAAGTTTAATTGCTCTCCCGGATACACTACAATTCCAAGCGGAAATATGGAAATAAAATTGGTCATTAGTAGTAATTATACACAATTGGACTGACAACCAATATACGTCAGGAAGATAATTTATCCGGCAAAGGATAAAAGATAATTATCTTTTTTTCGTAAAAAGTTGTAATATCTTCGCTTAAGCATTTAGTTATATATAAATATATACCTGACAATTATTCAAACCGATTAGTATATGCCAAGATTTGTGATAGACTGTGAGAGATTGAAATATCCGAATAACGGTCTATATACTTATTGCAGCGAACTTGGCCAATCTTTGATCAAGCAGGTAGCTCCTCCGGAGGAGCTTTACTTCTATTTGCCTTCTTATAAGCAAACAATTTTTTCAGAAGAACCTCATTATAATCAAAAGGCGTGGCATAAACTATGGATGCCCTATTCAAAAGACATCCAGGTATGGCATACCACTTATCAGTTATCAGATTATTCGCCGGAATCTCCCAGTATCAAACGCGTATTAACGATTCACGATCTTAATTTTTTATATAAGCCAAATTATAAACATAGGATATCGGGACAACTGGCCAAGGTACAACGGATGATTAATAAGGCAGATCATCTTATTGCTATATCAAATTATGTAAAACAAGATGTACTTCAGCATCTTGACATAGGAAATACCCCATTAAGCGTGATATACAACGGGTGTGATGTAAAGTCATTCCCCTCTTTCGACAATCCGCTTTATCGCCCCAGCCGGCCATTTTTGTTTACGATAGGCACCATACTGCCAAAGAAGAACTTTCATGTAATCCCTTGCTTACTCAAGGACAACAATTATGAACTGATCATTGCCGGGAACGCGAACACGACCTATCAGAAACAAATATTACAGGAAGCGGCCGCTTATGGTGTACAGGACCGTGTTAAAATTCTTGGCCCAATAGACGAAGAGAGCAAATACTGGTATTTCAGTAACTGCGCAGCATTTGTATTTCCTTCGATTGCTGAAGGCTTTGGTATCCCGGTAATAGAAGCCATGCATCATGGTAAACCAGTTTTCCTCTCTAATAAAACGAGCTTGCCTGAAATAGGTGGCGACTTGGCCTATTACTTCGAAAATTTTGATCCTGCCTATATGCAGGACATTTTCGCCAAAGGCATGGCGCATTACGCAGTCACACAACCCATGGACGCTATAAAAAAACATGCGGACAGTTTTAGCTGGGAAGAAATCGGAGAACAATACCTGAATATTTACCGTTCCTTGCTCGCGTAACAGGTATACCACTTATTTTTGTTGTTTAACGTTTGTAAACAGTAAAATGTATCAGCAGTATTTACCCGGACTTTTAAGCGGAGATATAAAATCACTTGCCCGTTGCATTTCCTTGGTTGAAAATGAGGCAGCAGGCTATGAACAGCTGCTGGAGCAACTTCCAGCCAGCAATCATACTATAGTGGTAGGCATTACCGGACCTCCGGGCGCAGGAAAAAGTACACTGGTCAACGCACTGATTACCGAATTACTGGAGCAACAGAAAAGTGTAGCCATTATTGCTGTAGATCCTTCTTCTCCTTTCAACTTCGGCGCCCTCCTTGGCGACCGGATCAGAATGAGCCAGCATTTTAATCATCCACATGTATTTATCCGTTCCATGGCCAGCAGAGGCGCCTTAGGCGGATTAAGTCCAAAAATTATAGAAGTCAGTGACCTCATTAAAGCTGCCCGGTTTGACTACCTGTTTATTGAAACAGTAGGAGTAGGGCAAAGTGAAGTGGAAGTAGCAGGTGTGGCAGACACCACAATAGTAGTAGTGGTACCGGAAGCCGGTGATGAAATCCAAACCATGAAAGCAGGCCTAATGGAGATTGCGGATATTTTTATTGTGAATAAAGCCGACCGATCCAACGCAGATATTTTTGTAAAAAATCTGCGATTGCTGGCCCAAAGCAAACATCATGGCGACTGGGAAATTCCTGTTATCAAATCGGTAGCGACCAAACAGGAAGGCATACACGAAATTATAAGCGCTATTACGCTGCATCACAAAGCGATCTCTCATCAACAACAAAAGCATATTCTGTTGCTGGCAGAAAAAGCGTATCAGCTGATTCAGCACCGGCGAATGAAAGATGTGGTTAAACAAGAACTGCAGCAGGAAATAAAAGCGCTCATAGCAGAGAAAACGTTTAATCTTTATCGTTATATCAGCACTAAAAGCCAGGCATAATACATGCAATACCTCACCCTGCTTATCAATGCTTATACTCCTGCAGCCAATCCGGCGAATGCATTGGCCATGAAACGATACATGCGCGATCAGTTTGAATATTTTGGTATTAAAACGCCCAACCGCCGCCTTATTAACAAAGCGCTGAAAACAGCATATGGCTTGCCCAAGGCAGCAGAAATGCCTGCACTGATAAAAGCATTATGGGAAAAACCGGAAAGAGAATATCAATATGCCGCCATTGACCTCATGCAGCAATTACACAAAGAGTGGACTTTAGATGATATACATCTCATTGAATACATGATCACACACAAATCATGGTGGGATAGTGTAGATGGCGTGGTATCCTGTTTAGCGGGTCCATGGCTTAAAAAATTTGCGACCGCTCAACCGGCGGTCACCAACAAGTGGAGCAATAGCGATCATATGTGGTTGCAACGGGCAGCTATTATCTTTCAGAATGCTTATAAACAGCATACAAACGAACAACTTCTATATAAGTATATCCTGCAGCACGCACACTCCAAAGAATTTTTTATTCAGAAAGCCATTGGCTGGGCATTACGGGAGTATTCCAAAACGTATCCTGATAATGTACGTACGTTTGTTAACAGTCACACCCTGGCGCCACTAAGTAGGAGAGAGGCGCTCAAAAGAATCGGTTAGATTATTTTCGCCAGCCTTACCACATCTGTTTTACTTCATCCGGCATATTAATGCGCTTTTTTTTGCTATATGAAGTGAGTAACGATATGCAAAATGCAATACTGCAAGCGCCCAAAACAGGTAATGCGGTATTCACATCATGCGTTAACTCAAAAGAAAGAATAACAGCCGTAAATATGGCCCTGGAAGTAGCTGTCAGCATAGCTCCCATACCTGCCAGTACCAACGTACCGGAATGTATTACAACAGCCGGAAAGACTAATTGTATGATTACGCCTATCAGTAAACCTGCCGCTCCACCAGTTATCAATACTGGTGTAATGCCACTGCCCGTTTTATAAGCGCCTGAGAAAAAAAGCCATGCTACTAATTTCAATATTGCCAATGCAAAGAGGATATACAAAGTAACATGAGCCTGCAACAAATCATTTACATAATGATTGCCAGTTCCCAGTACCCTGGGAGAGATATAACCCGCAATACCTACTATTAAAGCAGCGAAAAGTAAATACCATCTATTGAGCTTAGTTAGCTTTCCAAACATTTTTTCTATCAGCATCGATAGTTTTGCACTCATGCTGCCCCACAAGCCAATGATGAGTCCCACTGCTATGTACGCTAATAAAGCCTGTATGTTTACAACCGGTGCGGTTGGTATATTAAACACAGGCGTTGTACCACGCTGCAGATAACTACCTGCACCTGCCGTTATTGCTGCCAGTATTACCGGGATCATGGTGTTAAACGTAATAGCCGAAAGAAACACTTCCATTGCCAGGAATATGGCTGCTATTGGTGCTCCGAAGAGGCTGCCTAATGTACTGCATGTACCTGCTACAAAAAGTATATAGCATTCTTCCGGTGTGCATGCGAATAATTTGCCCACCCAGTTACCCAGTGCACCATTAAAAATCATAGCGGGAGTTTCTGCTCCAAGAGGAGCCCCGGCACCAATCGCCACCGTAAGCCCGATTGCTTTAAGAAAAGAAGAACGATACCTGCTCAGCCATGTCAGTAATACAGCGCCTGCTATTGGAATAAATATGATCCAAAATCCCAGCTCATCATTTTCTGCACCGCTGCTATCCTTTTTTATATCTCCAAAATACACCAATGCTGTGAGCCACTGTATTGTTATACTGATCAGTTTACCTGCAATGGTACCGGCAGCGGCCACCAGTATTGCGGCAAAAGAAAGATACATGGATCTGGAAAAAGTCTTTACCCTTGAGGATTCGAGGTCATCAGTGAGTTTTGGTATTATCCGGAAACCGTTTTTAGTGATATCGTATAACATGATGTAGCGTGGTTATAATCAATACCATCAAAGCTATAGTGTTCATCTTACAATCACAAATAAAATTATATTAATATATCAACGTACTAACGTATAGCTGTATACGTGATTATATAATTTTTTTAGTTAGGTAACCTTATTATATTTGTAATAACCAATCCGTGACGGAAATCTAAATGAAAATGTATGAATGATGCTCTGCAGCATGGCACAGCTGGCTCAGGTAACCCCAAATCCCCACTGGATGCACAAATGATGGTCAGGCTAAAAAGAATGCTGCTATTCACAAATGACGACGAGCAATATTTGATAATGGCAGGAAATATACTGGTAGCGCATACGGAAGACATTCTGAATAACTGGTATGACTATATTTTAAAGAATAATTATCTCGCCTATTATTTTACACGGGACGGTGCGCCTGATTTGGATTATCTGCAAACGCTACGTCCACATTTCCGCAAATGGATTATTGATTTATGTACCCGGCAGGAAGGCAATTCCTGGTGGCAGTTTGAAGAACGTATTGCGGCACAGTTACAGTTAAAACCTGCATCTGCCGGGGATATGGAACCACTGCCAATAGAATATTTACGTTACTTGTCCACTTTTATTTATCCTGTTTCTGAAGCGGGCAGACCTTATCTGAGCCGGCATGGTCATCCGGCAACAGAAGTGGAACGCATGCAACAGGCATGGTTTAAAGCTGTTAGTTTTAGCGTATTGTTATGGGTATATCCTGATATCCAACAACTCCCGTTTTAGTATAACCGTCTACGTTAGTAACAAAAGAATAGGCTATGGAAGTCGCAGTTTACGACACTTACGTTAAGAAGAAGGATGGAGGACATCTGCATTTCGACATAATAGTAAACAAGGAAACCCTTTTTGAGGAGGTATTGATATTCGGCAATGCCTACCTTCAAACCAAAAGAGGGGAGGGGCTGCTTGTTTCCCATAAAGACTGTCGTTTTTCCCATATTACTGAGATAATACCGCGGTGGGAGGTGCAAATCCTGCGGAAAGGATATTATATTCATGAACTGGAAGGCTGCCAGGGAAAAAAAAGGGATTTGGACAAGGAATGTCACTAATATG
Source organism: Chitinophaga sp. 01L420 (assembly GCF_056399985.1). NCBI lineage: Bacteria > Pseudomonadati > Bacteroidota > Chitinophagia > Chitinophagales > Chitinophagaceae > Chitinophaga > Chitinophaga sp. 01L420. Next base: position 165,496 of record NZ_JBFTSK010000007.1, on the reverse strand, counting down.
CTATTTCCCGCCATATATTTATATTGTACCTTGCCCCACTAACTAACTATTAAGGACAGACAGCAAGAAAAAAATATGGGGAAAGTTTCCACATTCAGCCCCGCACAGCAGGCAGAAAACACATCTAGTAAAGTAGTAGCCTCCCTGGAGCGATTATCAGAAGCCTTCCGCGTACTATTATGGCAGGAGGCCACTCAGTATGGACTTAGTCCCATACAAATTCAGGTACTTACCTTTTTACTGCATTACCCGGAGGAAAAGCGTACTGTGACCACTTTGGCATCGTATTTCAACATGACCAAAGCCACCATCAGTGATGCAGTGAAATCGTTGGAACAGAAGCAATACCTGACCCGTAAAGCGAGTCCTACAGATACGCGCAGCCACACTTTACACCTGGTAAAGGAAGGACGGGCCGTTGCTAAAAAAGTAGAACAGTTCGCCAATCCTTTAGAGGAAACGGTAGAGCAGTTATCTGTTAAAGAACAGAATGGACTACTCGAACAGTTGATGCAACTTATCTACCAGCTTAACCAACGGGAAGTCATTTCCACACAGCCTATGTGTTTTAATTGTCAGTCGTACACTGAGAAGAAAGGGCACTACTGTAACAAGTTGAAAATTTCTTTAAACAACGGTGGTTTAAGGGTAGATTGTCAGGTATTTGAACTTCGGGAAGAAGAGTAGGGGCTTATTGTATACGTTGTAACTGGCAGGTCATCTCATTATCTCCGGCCACAAAGCCAAATTGCTCGTATAACAAACGTCCATCCTTACTCGTATGTAAGCTTACCTTACCGGTATTACGTTCCTTTGCTTCTTCCATTAATTTTTGCAGCAAAGTTTTTGCTATGCCTTTGCGCCGGAAAGCAGGAAGCGTATACACATTCAGGATATAGGCAACTTTGCCTTCAAGGTTGTGGTATAGTGGTGGCTGGTTGTAAAAAACTATGCCGGCACTGGCCACAACCTTGCCTTCTGCATCAGCAAACCAGTTTACAAAGTTATTTTTGGAAAGATGTTCTGTTAAGTAAACCCTGAGATGATCCTGTAACACGGCATCCTGGGAATTATCAGCCTTAGGGTAAATTTCTTTCAGAAACTGCAGCCGCAAATGTACTAACTGCGGGATATCCGCTATATCCGCCTTTCTGTAGGTAATCATAGTTTTTTTGGGTTATTCGTATTTATCACGCCTCCTTATTGCTCCTCCACCATCTAAAGGCCAGGAAGCCAATAATTGCCAATGGTGTTAAAGCCAACATCAGGATACCATTATTCAAGCCTTTAGCAGGACCTTCGCCCAACTGTTGTGCTGTTTTAGTACACAGGGAACACTGCGCCATTACTGACCCACTCATCATCATTAAAACACCTGTCAGCAAAAACAAACCTGCCTTCTTCATAGTATTATTCTTTTGATCACACAAAATTAGGCTATCTCTCCCAAAAAATACCGCCAAATATATCAGTGGTAGTAAGGGGAAATCATAATGTAAACAATCACACCAGTCACTGCCACATAAAACCAGATAGGCCAGGTAATCCGGGCAATTTTACGGTGACGTGGAATATCATTCTGAAATCCACGTAACAGGGTAAAGAGCACCAACGGAACAATGATACCGGCCAATACAATATGTGTCAGTAAAAGGAAGTAATAAATATAACGTACCCCACCCAATATGGCCTTTTCCGAAGCATCTATGATACCGTTGTGATCCAGGTCGCCAAAACGCGTTTCTGTAGCCAGGGCATGATAGGTAACATACGATAACAGGAAGAGTGCAGATAAACCGACCGCAATTAAATTCGCCGTTTTATGCGCCTTTACATGACCATTTTTGATAAAGTATAAACTGGCCAGCAAAAGCACAGCAGTAGCGGTATTAAGGATAGCATGGAACAACGGCAGTATCCTGATATCAAAACCAGGATGCATGTTCGGTTTGGGTAAAACAAACAATAACGCCACCAGCGCTGGGATTGCGATAGATACAATGGTAATGGGCGTATTGAGATTCTTATTTTTAAGTTCCATATCTGCTAAATATAAAGGTGAATAAGGTAAGGTGAACACCCTTTCCTTATTCACCCTTTCAAATAAAATTATTTATTACTTTTCTCCGGAGAACAGTTTTTTGAGGAAGGCCCCAAAACCCGGACGATGTCTTTCTTTTGCCAGATGCAATATAGCGATATCGCCTGCGCATCGTTTTACTGCATTGGAGTCCAGACCATCGTAGTATCCCCTGATATTTCCGTTTTTATCAATCAGCACAAGCTTCTCTGTATGTATAAAATCATCCGGACCGCCGTCTCCTTTTGTAACAGAAACAAAAAAATCGTTTCTGGCGAGGTCGTAGATTTCTTTTTTACTACCTGTAAGCAACCACCAGTTATCGGGATTGATCTGGTAGTCATAGGCGTATTTACGCAGCTTGTCTACCGTGTCCCTTTCCGGATCCACTGAAAAAGAGAGTATCTGGAGTAAAGAATCATTCTTTACGTAAGCGCTCTGGACCTTTCTCAGATTTTTAGTGAGTGTAGGACAGATACTTGGGCAGGAGGTGAAAAAGAAATCAACCAGTAATACTTTTCCTTCCATGTCTTTCAAACTTATTTGTTGACCTAGTTGGTTAGTAAGCTTGAAGTCCCTGATCTTATGAAAAACAGTATCGTAGGAAACTTTACCATTTTCAGAGATGGTATCTACTCTTTCGGGGATAAAGTAACCCGGCACTGGTACCACATTTTTTCCATAGTGATCTACAATGAGATAACCCAAAAGCGGCACCAATATAGCCAATGATACTCCTAATAAAGCCCTGCGAGTGATGATCCTGACAATTTATAAATGAAATTAATGATGCTTTTCAGCTGGCGCAACCTTTACTGCTTCTACAGGAGTACCTGGTTTCAGGTCTTTCCGCATATTTTTCCAGGAATCACCTTCATAAAGGAAAGCGATGATGAACCATACGAATAACAGTAAAGGAATTAATACCGTCATGATCAGGTTCTTGATTTCAGAACCTAAGTGCATGAATTCAGCTACGATATAGAAAGCTTTCACCAGGGTAAGACCGATAAATATTGAGTTCAGTAATACTCTTGGAAGGAAACCGTATTCCAGGTGTAAGAACGCCAGACCTACTTCCACCAATGTGATACACAACAGGATCCAGAATGTTCTCCAGATTGATTTAGTAGATGAATCACTATGTGCACTTTCATGCCCTGCCGCAGTATGTGTATGCTCCATTATTCTTTAAATTAAATAATTCGTAAAATTCAGATTCCAAATAATTATGACAAACCTTGTATAACACTACCTGTTTATGATCACAGCAGGTAGAAGCAGGTGAATACGAATACCCAAACCAGGTCTACAAAGTGCCAGTACAGCCCTACTTTTTCCACCATTTCGTAGTGACCTCTCTGTTCGTAGGTACCTTTCAGTACGTTGCCAAGGATCACGATATTCAATACAACACCAGAAGTTACGTGCAAGCCGTGGAAACCGGTGATGGTAAAGAAGAAGTTGGTAAAGTTGGTAGATGCCAGTGTACCATCTACGTTATGGAAAGGATTACTACCCCACCATGCGCCTTCTGCGTAGAGATGCGTCCACTCCCATGCCTGACAGCTCAGGAAGGCAATACCACCAATGATCGTCCAGATCATCCATTTAGCAACTGCTTTTCTATCTCTCATGTGACCAGCATGTACAGCCAGTACCATGGTTACAGAGCTCATGATGAGAATGAAGGTCATTAAGCTCACAAACATTAACGGCAGATTGGCATGGCCCATGCCTGGGAATGATTTGAATACTTCATTCGGATCAGGCCAGGATGTGCTGGAAAACCGGATGGTACCATATGCTATCAACAATGCGCCGAATGTGAACGCATCTGACATCAGGAAGTACCACATCATCAACTTGCCATAACTCACATTAAAGGGAGAATATCCTCCGGCCCACCATTTTTTCTTCGCTGTAACTGCTGTATCCATTGTTAGTTTTATAAAATTTTACAAAGTTTATCTGGCGATACTTAAAAAAATTAACAGGTAAATCCACAGTATGTCCACGAAATGCCAGTAAGTTGCGGCCACTTCAATGGGTACCGGGCTATAGGTTCGTACACGGGTTCTGTAGGCCCTGCCAAACATAATGAGTAATGCTACTACACCACCCAGAACGTGCAACATGTGCACTCCTACGATTACATAAATAAAAGAAGCGGAAACCGGCCCGTTGAGGGGAAGTCCCATATTTTTCAGCTGAGAAAAACCAATCCATTGGCAGGCTGCAAACACAACACCCAATATAGCGGTGAGTGTAATCAACTGTTTGTAACGCTGCATATTCCTTTCTTTAAACTGCTTTAAAGCCAGGTGAATAGTTAAGCTACTTGTTAAAATTACGGCAGTGGATATCCAGAAAATATGCGGCAATTCAAATGCCAGCCAATTTGCCTGTGATCTTTTAACAATGTAAGCACTCGTGAATCCGATAAACATCATAGTGATGCTACCCATAGCAATCCATAGGGAATATTTATGCGGATGTATTTTCTTACGTTGTTCTAATGTCATAGTATCCATCACTCCTCTTTTCATTTTATGCTTTGTCCAGTAGCTGAGCCAGCTGAACAATTGTCAGATAAATATAAGATCCGAACATAAGTTTGCGTGCGGCAGGAACATCATTCTTTCTGTACAGGTTAATAGCTCTGTAGAGAAAGAAAATACCCGCAAGAATAGCCACTATTGCAGAGATACTGCCAGTGATTTTCAAGAGGTAAGGTGCAACACCGGCAGGAATCAGCAACAAGGTGTACATAGCAGCCTGTATGGCCGTGTACTTGTTGGGTTCTCCACTACCAGGCAACATTCTGAAGCCTGCTTTCGCATAGTCTTTATACGCAATCCAGGCAATAGCCCAGAAATGCGGAAACTGCCACAGAAACTGGATAGCAAATAAAGACCAGCCACCTTCTGCCAGGTTATTGGCGCCTGCTGCCCAACCGATCAACGGAGGCATTGCGCCTGGAATAGCACCTACCAGTACGGCCAGTGAATTCCATTTTTTCCAGGGTGTGTATACGAAACCGTACATCACCAAAGAAACCAGGCTCAGTAAAGCTGATAACCAGTTAAAACAATATCCCATGATAAGGATACCTGCCACCCCGGTTACTACTGCCAGCACAATCGCCTCGCTATCATTCATTCGCCCTGAAGGCAATGGACGAACAGCGGTACGGGCCATCAGTTTATCTGTATTCTTCTCCCATATCTGGTTAATGGTATTTGCAGATCCGGAAACCAGCAAACCACCGGCAAATAATAAAAGAACTTTTATTAAGTTAAACTCCACTCCAGGTACCAGCAGATAACCCACTACAGACGAAAATACCACCATAAAGGTGAGATTAAACTTCATCAGTTGAGAGTAGTCCTTCGCCTTACTGGCTACTGCATACGATGACGACAATTTTATGGAGTTTTCTTGCAACATTTTATTTCTAGCCACATTCCGGGTTTAAGTCCGGAACAAATTTACAAACATCACAGTGAACAAAATCCCGGGAGGAAGATTTTCCTTTAAAGGACCTCTTCCTGCCGGAATTCCGAACTATATTTTAGTGCGCTGATTCATTAGGTCCAATTGGCTCTGTCTGCGGAATGAAATCTCTTCCATCTTTGCTATAGTCATAAGCCCAACGGTATACTTCAGGAATTTCACCAGGCCAGTTACCGTGACCGGCATGGATTGGTGTAGTCCATTCCAGAGTAGTTGCGTTCCATGGGTTCTGTGTGGTCATTTTTCTACCTTTGAAAATGCTGTAGAAGAAGTTGAACACAAACAGGAGCTGTACTGCAAATACGAGGATTACCACGATAGTGATGAATTCGTTCAGACCACCAAACTGTTTGAAGGAAGCCCAGCCGGATACATCATAGTATCTTCTTGGCATACCCGCCATACCTTCGTAGTGCATAGGCCAGAAGATCAGGTAAGCACCGATCATAGTTACCCAGAAGTGGATGAAACCGATAGTCTGGTTCATAAAACGTCCGTATAATTTAGGGAACCAGTGATAGATACCGGCAAACATACCGAAGAACGCAGATACACCCATTACAATGTGGAAGTGGGCAATTACGAACATGGTATCATGCAGGTGAATATCGATAGAAGAGTTACCTAACCAGATACCTGTTAAACCACCGGAGATGAAAGTGCTCACAAAACCGATAGAGAACAGGGAAGCAGGTGTAAAGTTGATATTACCCTTCCAGATAGTAGTGATCCAGTTAAATACCTTGATGGCAGATGGTACCGCAATCAATAAGGTTAAGAGTACGAAGAATGCACCCAGGAACGGATTCAGACCTGTGACGAACATATGGTGCGCCCAAACCAGGAAGGCCAGGATACAGATAGCGAACAGGGAACCGATCATTGCCAGGTAACCGAAGATAGGTTTGCGTGCGCTTACCGCTAATACTTCAGATACCATACCCATTGCAGGGAGGATAATGATATATACCTCAGGGTGACCTAAGAACCAGAATAAATGTTGATAGAGAATAGCACTACCACCTTCATTTGCCAGGGCTTTACCAGCGATAAAGATATCGGACAGGTAGAAGCTGGTACCAGCGTGACGATCCATCAGCAGCAGGATGAAACCTGACAGCAATACAGGGAAAGACAGTACACCTAATACAGCAGTAAAGAAGAATGACCAGATAGTCAAAGGCATTTTGGTCATCGCCATACCTTTGGTACGCATATTCAGCAGTGTAGAGATGTAGTTCAAACCACCAAGCAGCTGAGAAACAACAAACAGTGCCATACTGGTTAACCATAAATCCACCCCTACTTTAGAACCGATAGAAGCATCACCTAAAGCACTCAGTGGCGGATACATTGTCCAACCTCCGGAAGCAGGACCTGTTTGAACAAACAGGGATGCCATCATTACCATACTAGCCAGGAAGAAGAACCAATAGCTCAGACAGTTCATGAAAGGAGAGGCCATGTCACGCGCACCTACCTGCAAAGGAATCAGCAGGTTAGAGAAGGTACCGCTCAAACCGGCAGTCAATACAAAGAATACAAGGATGGTACCGTGCATTGTTACCAATGCATAATATGCTTCCGCTGAAATGCGGCCACCTTTAGCCCAATGACCCAGGATGCTTTCCAGCCAGGGGAAAGTAGCATCGGGAAAACCAAGTTGCAAACGGAACAGAACAGAGAAGAAGGCACCAATGATAGCCCAAACGATACCAGTAATCAGGAATTGTTTGGCGATCATTTTATGATCCATGCTGAACACATATTTCGAAATGAAACTGTCTTCATGATGGTGCTCATGATCATGATGATCATGCGCTCCGTGCATTACCTCCTGTTGACTGTGCAATGTTGCTTCGTTACTCATAATCAGTTCGGTTTATTATAAACTAACGCCCGGGAAGTATCGTCGTTTGTCAGTTTGTCTTTATTGTTTTTAATTGTACTCCGTCAAAAATTCTTCTACACAAAATTACAGCTTACTTGTTAGCTGCTACTACTTTTTGTGTGCTGTCTGCTGCTGCAGGAGCGGCAGGCTGGTGTGTCAAATCGTACGTAGATTTTTGTTTAGCTACCCAGGCATCATATTCAGCCTGTGTTTCTACCACTATCACGCCTCTCATGGAGTAGTGACCGCTACCACACATCTGATCACAGGAAATTTCGAATGTGAAATCCGGATTACCGGTTTTTTCCTGCATTTGTTTGGTGGTAAATTTAGGTGTAAACCAGAGTGTAGTAGGAATACCTGGCACCGCATCCATTTTCATGCGGAAGTGCGATAAACCTACGTCATGGATAACGTCACGGGAACCGATTACAAATTTAACCGGTTTACCTACTACCAGGTGAAGCTCGGTAGGCATGAAATCATCCTTATTCAGTGGATCATTCCAGTCCAGACCTAATTCATTACCTGCAGAGGGATCGATATTTTTGAAGTCGCGGCGACCCAGCTGACCATCTTTACCAGGGTAGCGGAAGATCCAGTTAAACTGTTTACCGATTACTTCAACTACCTGTGCATCTTTTGGAGCATCAGAAGTCAGTTGGAACCAATGTTTCAGACCGAAAGCCACCAGTACGGTTAATGCGATCGCTGGAATAACGGTCCAGATAACTTCCAGTTTATTATTATGCGGAAAGTAAAATGCTTTACGGCCTTCTTTTTCCTGGTATTTAAATGCAAACCAGAACAGCGCGATCTGGGTAAGAACGAACACCACACCTGTGATGGCGAGTGTTACGTAGATGAGGGTATCAACGCCTTCTCCCTGTTCTGAAGCTGATTCGCCCAGGATTTTGCCTTTCAGCAAATCGTTACAGTAGTACACTCCTATAAGCCCCAGCACCAGGAATGCAATCAGCAGGAAACCATTTATACGGTTACTTTGCTCGCGCGCTTTCTTTTCTCCCTTCAATATGGACACATATTCGCTCGCCTTCGCAATCTGGAAGATGACTATGAATATGAGAACAACAACTAAGACTGCTAAAAATCCTGACATTGCTATATGAAATAATTAAGTTATCTAATGCTTTTCTATTGCCTAATCTCCTTGATCACCTATTAGGTGTGATGAATGATACTTTCTTTCAGGTAAGGATGATTTTTGGGAACCAATGAAGCTTTGGTAAGCTGATTGGATACCAGGAAAATGATCAGTCCCACGAAACCAAGTCCAAGTCCGAATTCATACCAGGGGAATACCAGGTGTTTAACAGTACCTGGATAAACCATCTGCCAGAAATCCAGCCAGTGACCGAAGATGATCACGATAGCGATGAATACAACGGCAGTATAATTACGTTTGGTGTCCCTTTTCATCAGGAACAGTAACGGCGTTACAAAGTTGATCAGGAGGTTCAGGAAGAAAATTGGTCTCCACTGGCCCCAAACACGTGGCTGGAAGTATTCAGTTTCTTCCGGCATGTTGGCGTACCAGATCAGCATATACTGAGAGAACCAGAGGTAAGTCCAGAAGATACTGAATGCAAACATGAATTTACCTAAGTCATGCAGGTGTTCTTCTGTTACATATGTGAGATAACCATGTTTCTTGAGATATACAACGAACAGTGCTATCAGGGACAGACCGGATACCCAGGTGCTGGCGAAAGTGTACCAGCTATACATGGTAGAGAACCAATGTGCATCAATACTCATTAACCATACCCATGGAGTGGTAGAACCAACGCTGAGGGTGAAAACTACCAGGAAGCCACCGCATACAACGGTATTTCTCCAGAGTAATTTACGGCCAGTTTCAGGACGCAGATCCCATCCATCTTCTTCGATAGACATTTTACGGAGCTTCAGGGTAAAGAATATCCAGAGGCCCAGTGTAAGAATGGTAGCTACGGTGAAAAATCCTTTGTTCAGGAAAGCAGATTTCCAGGTAAGGATTTTATCTTCTGCCACGTGGTGAGCATTTACCCAGTGGTAGATATCTTCTTTTCCTCCGAATACGAGGATCATTACGATCACAAATAAGATGGCAGCTAATACTGGTACTGCCATTGAAATAGCTTCAGGTACACGGCGAAAAGCGATCTGCCAGCCACCATGTGCCAGGGTAGTAGCAGCTATAAAGAAGGTGCTCGCCAATGTAATCAGCAAAAAGAAGCTGCTGTTTTGCAACAGACCGGCCCAAAACCGTGTGGCGTTCTCACCTTGAAACGCAATTAATCCGATCAATAACGTCAGCAAGCCCACGCCCATTAACACGAAGCTGGTCTTTTTTAATCTTGCCGGTACTACAAATTGGTCTTTCATTACTGTATATTAAAATACTTGATTGAAATTCAGTTTTAACTCATTTATTTAGCTGCAATTGCGCTACTATCTTTAGCAGGAGCTTCAGACGGGGCGRCAGCACCTGGCTGTTTGCTCTTGATATAGGCAGCAATCTTCCAGCGCTGTTCTCTGTCGAGCTGGCTGGCGTAGCTACCCATCATGTTATAACCATAGGTCATCACGTGAAACAGGCGGCCTTCCGTGTAACCGGATTTTGCACCGGCAACCAGGTTAGCAGGAGCGGCAGGATAAGGTCCATCACCACCTTTGTACAAAGGACCATTACCATCTAAAGCTGTACCATGGCAGATACCGCAGTAGATATTAAATAAACGTTCGCCTTCTTTAAGATCAGTTGGCGTGATAGTTAATGGATTTTTCACCAGATTAGCCAGTGCCGTATCTGATTCTTTCAGATGGTATGGCAAAAGTTCACCTCTTTTTACTGTTCCTTCCACTGGCTTCAGGCCTGACAAACGAGCACTATAAAACTCATACGCACGGGATTCATACATGTCTGGCATATAAATCCTGCCGGGCTTTCTGTTATGCTCCCCTCTATTACAGGCTGCCAGGAAAGCTCCAGTTGCCAATGCGGCTACAATCAATATGTTGGAAGTCCTTTTCATCAGAAATTATTTATCTAGCTTTCATTAGTTCTTGCTTGCTCAAATCCTAATGTCGCAACGGTATGTTTTAGCTGTTAGTATAATTAAGCGTTTGCGGTCTGAATCTTACGGAGATAAGGCTCATCGTCCTTATCATACCTTCCGAACCACCATCCTGCTTCAGCCTTTTGCTCATTGATATCCTGTGCACCTGCAGCGGCGAGGAAGCTTTTCACTTCTTCTGCATTCGTTTTTTCTGTCAGTTCTATCACCATTACAAACTTATCATCTGTTTGTCTTGGATGGAAGATGTGTTTTTTCACACCTGGCATCAGTTGACAGAGGTAACAGAAAGTCATCACCATACCTACTGCCGCAAATAATACGGTCAGCTCAAAAGTGATGGGAATAAAAGCAGGCAACGGGAAATGTGGTTTACCACCAATGTTCAGCGGCCAGTCTACGTTGAATACCCAACTCATGAAGGATAATGCGGTAGTAGTACCAGTGATACCATATATGAAACCGGCTGTGTGCAGACTGGTTTCTCTTAAACCCATTGCATGATCGAGGCCGTGAATAGGAAAAGGAGTATATACATCGTGCAATTTGTAACCTGCAGTGCGTACTTTCTTTACTGCCGGAAACAACACTGCCTCATCGTCAAACAAGCCTACAACAAATTTTTTAACAGCCATATATTTAAAAATTCAAATTCCAGGTAATTAGTTCTCTTAATTCGTCTATTAGTGAGCGTGAGCTACATCGTGTGCAAATTTCTCAGCGCTCTCTTCTTCGTAAACTTCCATTTTCTCTTTGTAGTTCTCACCGGAAGTCTTCAGGATAGCCTTGATCTCAGCTACTGCGATTACCGGGAAGTATTTAGCAAACAGGAAGAAGCAGGTAAAGAACAGACCGAAAGTACCCATGTAGAAACCTACTTCAGGCCAGGACGGACGATAGTAAGCCCAGCTGGATGGCAGGTAATCGCGGTACAGTGAAGTACAGATGATTACAAAACGCTCGAACCACATACCAATGTTCACAATGATTGACATAACAAAAGTCACGGCAACATTTCTTCTCATTTTACGGAACCAGAACACCTGCGGAGTGATTACGTTACAGGTCATCATGATCCAGTAAGACCAACCTAATGGACCAGCTGCACGATATTTAAAGAAGGTATCGAATTCGTAAGGGTTAGCACCATACCATGCCATGAATAACTCAGTCAGGTAAGCACAACCTACTACGGAACCGGTTAATACAATTACCTTGTTCATGGCTTCCATGTGTCCAAGGGTGATGTATTCTTCCAGGTGTAATATTTTACGTGTAATGATCAGCAGTGTTTGTACCATCGCAAATCCGGAGAAGATCGCACCCGCTACGAAGTAGGGAGGGAAGATGGTAGTATGCCAACCAGGAATTACAGAAGTCGCAAAGTCAAAAGATACAATGGTGTGTACAGACAGTACCAGTGGAGTAGATAAACCTGCCAATACCAGCGACAGTGCTTCATGACGTTGCCAGTGTTTGGTAGAACCAGTCCAGCCGAATGCTGCTACACCATATAATAACTTGCGTAATTTAGTTTTAGCTCTGTCACGAACTGTAGCGAAATCTGGTAATAAACCTGAGTACCAGAATAACAGTGATACAGTAAAGTAAGTAGAGATCGCAAATACGTCCCAGAGGAGCGGAGAGTTAAAGTTAACCCATACCGGACCGCGGGTGTTAGGGTAAGGCAGGATGAAGAATGCCATCCATACACGACCCATGTGAATGATCGGGAACTGACCGGCGCACATTACCGCGAAGATGGTCATCGCTTCTGCTGCACGGTTCACCCCTGTACGCCAGCCCTGGCGGAACAGGAGGAGGATGGCGGAAATCAGGGTACCGGCGTGACCAATACCTACCCACCATACGAAGTTGGTAATATCCCAACCCCAACCGATGGTTTTATTCAGATTCCATACTCCGACACCGAAATAGATCTGCCAGAACACTGAAAATGCGCCGAAGCCCAACAGTGTCAGGGATATAAAAAAGCCTACATACCACAGTGTTCCAGGCTTCCCTTCAATGGGACTAATGATATCTTCCGTTACCTGGTGATAATCCTTAACCCCGTCTACTAAAGGTTCTCTCAGTGTGGATTCGTATTTTAAATGCATATTCTATAAGCTTTTAGCTGCTAGCTTCTAGCTACTAGCCCTTGTCTTTTGTTATGATCTCAGATTCTGTAACTTCTTTCTGTCTTTATCTCCTAACGATTTCCTGTTAAGATCTATTACGCGTGATGCGCTTCTTCCTTATGAGCAGGTTCTTTTTCTGCTTTAGGAGCGGCATCCTTGTTTCTGATCTTAGCCAGGTAGCTGATAGAAGGCAGTACGTGTGTTTCTTCCAACACATAGTATAACCTGTCTGTCTGCATTTCGTTGCGGATCTTATAGATTTCGCTGTTTTTGTCGTTGATGTTACCAAATACGATGGCATCAGCACCACAAGCTTGCTGGCAGGCGGTTTTAGCAGCTCCATCTTTCAATGGGTGACCAGCTTTCTTCGCATCCAGTTTAGCTTCCTGCAGACGTTGTACGCAGAAGGAACATTTTTCCATCACACCACGGCTACGAACCACTACATCAGGATTCAATACCATACGGGTGAGGTTATCATTCATATCAGCTACATCGTACAGGTTATTTTCAAAGCTGTCAGCACCATTCCAGTCTCTCCAGTTCAGGCGACGTACTTTATAAGGACAGTTATTAGCGCAGTAACGGGTACCGATACAACGGTTATAAGCCATCTGGTTAATACCTTCAGAACTGTGGTTGGTAGCACCTACAGGACAAACGTTTTCGCAAGGAGCGTTATCGCAATGCTGACACAGCATTGGTTGAAACACTACTTCCGGATTGTTTTCATCACCGCTGAAGTAACGATCGATACGGATCCAGTGCATTTCGTGCGCTTTCACCACTTCGTCTTTACCTACAACAGAAACGTTGTTTTCTGCCTGGCAGGCGATCGTACATGCACCACAACCGAAACAGGTGTTCAGATCGATAGACATGCCCCATTTAATACCAGGGTAGCTGTAGTTAGGATACAGGGTAGCATCCTTACGGAAGTCAGGACCAAATTTCTTCAGTTCCAGTCTGTCTTCGTTTACCTCTTTAGGGTTGTGGATAAACTCTTCCAGAGTAGTTTCCTTAACGATAGGACGACCTTCGTAGCTATTATGTGTTTGTGTTAAGCCAATTGCATATTTAGCACCGGTCGCTTCAACAGTTGCATCTGTAGTGAAGTAGTCGAAAGTTTGACCGTTGTAGCTCACCAGCGGATAAGCATTTTTACCGATACCTGCTGCTGCTCTTCCTACGTTTGCACCACGACCGTAACCTACTGCGATAGCGATTACATCAGGGTGAATACCAGGAACGATCAGGAGTGGTAATTCGAGTTCTTTACCGTTGGTTTTAATTTTCAGTACTTTCTTTTCAGCGTTGATTTCGTAATCATCACCTAATTGAGTAGAGAAAGTTTTTGCCAGTGTGTTGGATACACAAGCGTAGTTATCCCAGGTAGCACGGGTGATAGGATCCGGCATTTCCTGTAACCATGGGTTATTAGCCAGTTTACCGTTACCGATAGCTACTTTTTCGTAGAGAACCAGTTCCAGTTTACCGCCTTTCTTAGCGCTGTTGATTTTGCCTGCAGCACCAGCAATGTCGCCGGCGAAGGAAGCACCACCTAAAGCAGGAGCAGTAGCTGGTTCAACAACACCATCTTGTAATGCTTTATCCCATCCTTCCTGTCCACCCAGTTTGGTGATCCACTCATTTTTCAGGTAATCCGCCCAGGTAGCTGTGTTACCAGACCAGGTGAGGAAAGTATCCTGAATAGCGCGTGTTTTAAACAGTGGGAGGATAGTAGGCTGTGCAAAGCTGTAGTAGCCTGTTCTACCTTCTGCATCATTCCAGCTTTCGAGGAAGTGATGATCAGGAGCAACATATTTACAATGTTCAGTGGTTTCATCGTTTCTTTCGTTGAAGGAAACGGCTACTTTCACTTTCTTCAGACCATCTACAAATTTGGAAGCTTCGAAGTAGTCATATGCCGGGTTAGCACCATAAACCAGTACCGCACCAATGCTACCTGCGTTCATATCGCTTACCAGTTTCGCCATATCGCTATCGCTACCCTGACGGTAGTTAGAAGGAGAAGCAAAATCGATGGTAGTACCGTTAGCGCCAACAATGTTATTGATAGCGTTTACGATCGTTTGTACATTCACATCATTGGAACCACTTACTACCAGTGCTTTACCAGTATTAGCTTTCAGTGCTTCCGCTGCTTTTTTGATACCATCTGCTACGCGCTTGTCAGTAATAGCAGGAGCAGTTACGCTACCACCTACTGCTGCCAGCAGTGCCAGTGCGATTGCACCGGTTTCAGAAGGCTTGTGTGTATATCTTTCATCCGCATTTGCACCGGTCAGACTCATGTTGCTTTCGAAATGGAAGTGTTTGGACATTTCCGGTTTCTTAGCATCGATCTTACGTGTTTGTGCAAACTGGCGGGAGTATTCAACCGGGTTTAACCAGGTTCCGATGAAATCAGCTGCCAGACTTACGATCACTTTGGCATTTTCAAAGTGGTAAGAAGGGATCACTCTTTTTCCGTAGGAAGCTTCGTTTGCCTGCAGCATACCAGCGTAAGAAACCGCATCGTATACTACATGACGTGAGTTAGGATATTTACCCAGGAACTCGCCGATTACTTTTTTGGTAGAAGGACTGAGTAAAGTAGAACTTAATAAAACAACAGGAGCACCGCCTAATCCGGCCAGTGCTGCACCTACTTGTTTATCCAGTTCTGCCCAGGTTGTTTCCGTACCACCAATAGATGGGAAACGGAGACGGGCAGTATCATACAGGCTGAGTACAGCGCCCTGTACTTTGGCAGAGGTAGCCCCCTGCGTGATAGCTGATAAAGTATTCCCTTCCATTTTGATGGGGCGACCTTCGCGGGTTTTCACCACAACTGGTACATATTCACCATCAATAGAATAGGAAGAAGCATAATAATTGGCTACGCCCGGGGTAATTTCTTCCGGCTTGTTTACATACGGAATAGCTTTCTTAACTGGTGTTTCACAACTGGCAGCGATAGCGGCAGCAGCGGTGGTAAAACCGAGATATTTAAGAAAATCCCTGCGGGGGGTAGTAGCATTCAACAGGCCTTCACTCTCGAACGGCAGTTCTTCACTGAATTCGTTCTTCACAATTTCCTGATGCGCATCGGTATTGTGCAACTCCTCCAAGCCTTTCCAATACTTTTTTTGCTCCATGTTATATTAACGAGTTACGTTTATAAATTTGATATCTTCTGATCTGAGAGAAATCTCTCTAAATCCATCCTAGTAGTGACATTTTTGACATTCAGTACCACCTACCATTTCAACTGTTACGCTATCGATCTTCTTATCTTTAATATCCTGATGAAGCTTTTCGAAGATGCTGTAATAGTTGTTGTCAGCGAACTGCACTTTCGTAGTACGGTGACAGTTGATGCACCATCCCATAGAGAGATCAGCAAACTGGTGTACTTCGTCCATTTCAGTAATGGCACCGTGGCAGGTTTGACATTGTTGCTGACCAGCAACCACGTGTTGAGAGTGGTTAAAGTAAACGTGGTCAGGCAGGTTATGGATTTTAGTCCATTCGATAGGTCTGCCTGGCTTGGTATATTTACCAGCTTCAGGATCCCAGCCTACGTAATCGTATAATTTTGCGATTTCGGCAGTACCATTTACCTTCTTACCTTCTGCAGTTGTCAGCTCAGGACCGGAGTATTCCTTAATGGCCTTGTGACAGTTCATACAGATATTTTCAGAAGGAATCATAGCATGCTTACTTTTCTCAGCACCAGCGTGGCAGTACAAACAGTTGATCTGGTTAATACCCGCATGCACTTTATGGCTGTAGAAGATCGGTTGTTCCGGCATGTAGTCTTTTTGACGACCCAGGCCTACCGCTCCCTGAATAGTTAAGTAGCCACCTACCATGAAGAGCACGAGGATAATGAGTGCCAGGTAAGCTTTGTTTTTGTAGAAAGGAACAGGATCCGGTGTTGGCACACCTTCTTTATCACCAGCCAGCTTATTCAGATTGCTGTTGATCTGCATCAGGA
Source organism: Chitinophaga sp. 01L420 (assembly GCF_056399985.1). Taxonomy (NCBI): domain Bacteria; kingdom Pseudomonadati; phylum Bacteroidota; class Chitinophagia; order Chitinophagales; family Chitinophagaceae; genus Chitinophaga; species Chitinophaga sp. 01L420. The sequence continues at coordinate 148,785 of NZ_JBFTSK010000007.1, read as the reverse complement.
TCAGCGCTACCACGGCGAGAATCAGGGTAATGATACCAAACAGTAAACTGTTGTCATTGCCTTTATCTGCTCCAGCAGGCGCAGGTTCATCACCTGTAGTCTTCGCACCACCTGGTGTTTTAACTTCCTCAACTTTGATATAAGCCAGGATGTCGTCGATGTCCTCATTTGATAACTGAGGAAAAGAAGTCATCGCTGTCTTATTGAACTCGTTGAAGAGATCATTAGCATATTTGTCCCCTGTAGCAAGTACTGAAGCAGAGTTATGGATCCACTGGTGCAATAATTTCTTATCAGCCCAGCGACCATCTACTCCCGCTAATGCAGGACCTGTCAGCTTCTTATGGACATTATGGCATGAAGCGCAGTTTGTTTGGAATAATGCTTTACCCTTCGCAGAATCCGCAGCCTTAACTGAAGAAAACGGAATTACTATACTAGCGCATAGAATAAGCACACTCACAAAATGCTTGCGCAAAAGAATGGAAACACGACGATACACAGCCTATATAGTTTAGATTTGACCTAAAGTTTCTTAAAAGTGCCAGCAAAAATAAGACAGAATGTTGACAATTTACCAACAATTAAAAAAAATTATTGTCTTATAGAATGCCTTTTGAAGCCTGTTTTTTGAACGATGATTGAGCTGTAAGTCTTGCTGCTGGCCTATTTAAACAAAATACCGAATATATCCTTTCAGAACTTATTATTTTGATTGAAAGTTCGATTCCTCTGTGGAGGCTCGTCTACATCATAACATGGGGCAAGGTTTGCGGGGATATAATTATAATAGATGCAGATGAAAATCAGATAGTGGTCCCCTATATCCTTCCTTACACAATATAATATATTATCTGTCAGCGCAATTAATTTCTACGAGAGTTGCTATTTTTACCATAATAACCTGCCAGCGAACCAGAATGTTCAATCTGCTACCAAAAAATCGTTCCCATGAAAAAAAGCGTAATACTCCCTGTTCTGCTGGCTGCCATTGCGGCCTGCAATAATAATCCCACCACCCATCAGACGGACAGTACCTTACAAAATACCGCTTCTGGCACCCCGAAAGCGACACATATAACCGGCACCTACCAGGGTACCCTGCCCTGCGCCGACTGCCCGGGCATGGACTACCAGGTAAGCCTGTACGATGACCATACTTTCAGTGAGCTGGTAGCATACCAGGGGAGGGGACAAGGAGTAGCCTCCGTGCAAACCGGCACATGGAAACAAACTTCAGATTCCACAGTGATGCTCCAAAAGAAAACAGACAGCAGCTCCTTCCTGGCCACCGAAGGAAAACTACTACTACTGGATACCAAAGGAAAACGTATTGAAGGAGTACTGGCCAGTAATTATATATTGAAACCTATAGAAGGAGGCGACCGCAGAACGCTCTTCGCCGAAAAGTTGAAGTCCGGCATCCGGTTTACAGCCAGCGGCAATGAACCTGGCTGGAATCTGGACCTTGATAACAAGAAGATCAGTTTCCACACCATGAACGGCGACAGCGTGCAGGCATCACTGCCCCCCGCCCGCCCGGATACAGATACCCTCAAAGTATATACTACCCCGGGCATCACCGTAAGCATCCGGAACAGCATGTGCTCAGATGATATGAGTGGTCTGATGCGCCCCAACTCGGTGCAGGTACAGATAAAAGACAAAACCTATCAGGGTTGCGGAGAGTACCTGAAGTAGAATTACGAATTAGGAATTAAGAATTACGGATTTGTGGGGAGATTTACACATTTACTATCTCCCCACAAATCCGTAATTCTTAATTCCTAATTCGTAATTTTACATTTTTAAAACAGACTTAGTTGAAAAATATCGCCATATTCGCTTCGGGTGCAGGTAGCAACGCGCAGAAAATTATAGATCATCTCAGACACTCAGACAAGGGCAGGGTTTCCCTCATTGTTTGCAATAAAGCGGGGGCAGGTGTTTTACAAATTGCCGAACGTGAAGGTATTCCGAGTATCTTAATAGAAAAGGAATCATTTTTCCATTCAGATAAATACGTACAGTTATTAAAGGAACAACAGACAGATCTTGTGGTGTTAGCAGGTTTTTTATGGAAAATACCCGCTAATCTGGTACAGGCGTTTCCCAACCATATCATTAATATACATCCGGCATTATTACCTAAATATGGTGGCAAAGGTATGTATGGTCACTTCGTGCATGAAGCAGTGGTGGCAGCAGGTGAAAAAGAAAGCGGTATTACGATCCACTATGTGAATGAAAAATATGATGATGGAGAAACGATCCTGCAGGAACGTTGTATCGTTACGCCTGAAGACACCCCTATAACTGTAGCACAAAAGGTGCAAGCCTTGGAGCACCAATGGTTTCCGGTAATTGTGGAACGATTATTGTCTGATTTTTAAAACTGAGACACGCCAGGAATAAGGTCCTAAAAGCCAGTCTAACCCTTACAACTGTATGAAAAAGACACTGCTATTACTATGGTTATCCTGTTTGCTCACCTTAGCATCTTTTGCACAAGAKGCAAAAAAAAAGCAGGGGAGCAGAAATACCTACCTCAAGGTGAATCCTGCCACATTGATAAATGAACTGGACATCTCCCTTGAACAGGAGGTATCCGATAATTTCAGTCTCGAAATTGGTATCAGTGGCATCTATACAGATTACCCGGATTACGTATTGGCCAAAAAAATTGATATCGGGCAAAAAAAGCCGGACATCAGTACAGAACAATTTGTAGACGGCCGAGGGCTCGGCTTCCGCATAGGCGCTCGCCTCTATCTTATTTCAAGGGATATGGCGCCGGCCAGAGCAGCAGGTACCTATTTTGAGCCGGTAATCTTCTTCAAAAAAGTTTTCTACCCCAACATCGATAATACTTTCCAGAACGCCACCTATACAGACTCCGGTGATAAAAGTGTAATAGGATTGCAGCTTTTAATAGGCCGGCAATTCAAGAAAGACCGTTTCATCCTGGATCCGTTTATTGGAGTGGGTATCCGCAGTAAAATATATCACTACAATACTTACCACTTCGACAACAATACCTTATCCCTGAATAATGGCAGAATGGTGAGTGTACTGCCCAGTTTGCAGATAGGTATAAAAATGGGCCTCAAGCTGTGGTAACCGTACCTAAAAAGGTACGATTACTTTAGCGCTGAAATTTCTTCCCATATTATAAATCCCCAGGTGACCGTTAGGAGAGGAGTTGTAATACTCAAAATATTTCAACCTGTTCATATTGGCCTGGTAAGCTACGTTCCACACATTATCCAGTTGCAGGAATATTTCACAGACTGTTCTGCCTTTTTTATTAACGATGCCAGTACCGGCCCCCGCGTTAAAAAGGGTATATCCTGCTGTAAATGTTTCCGTATCATCTACCCCGTAGAAATGCGGCTGATCAGCTATCACATCAGCTTCCACGCGGACATATGCTTTTGAAAACATACCATGATTGCGCTGTGTGGTGGCTTTTAATTCACTACGTATATGCGTTGGAGGTATAAAAGGAAGATAACGTGCTTCGTCTCCATGCGTACGGATCAATTCCTTGTTACCATTGCGTCCCTGCGTGTAGGCGACACTGTTATTCATGGTCAACCATTTTATGTCGCGGGGATGAAGATTCACACTTACTTCCGCACCATATAATCTGGCTGCTGATTGCTGATAGCTATAGGTAGCATTGCCTGGCACTATCACTACGGGGTTACCCGCATTATCGTATAGCTTTGCCTGATAGATATAGTTTTCAATATTATTATTAAACAGTTCTACACTGATATCTGCATCCGGTAACCATGCCTGTATGCCGATGTCTTCCTGTAAACTAAACTCCGGCTTGAAACCGCGGTTCCCCAGGTATACAATATGTGCTCCCGGATCAAGACCATTGGAACCAATTTCCGTAATATTAGGCGCCCTGTAGCCTCGGGCAACATTGGCTTTCACCAGTATCCGCTCGCTGATATTCCAGGTAGCTCCCACGCTACCGGATACGCCCGTGTAGCGATGATTGAACTGCGGAAACTGCAGATGTGCACCGGCAGTATCCGGTAATGATACATGCTGCTCAAATCCATTCTTATTATTAGGTCCTACATAAAAATCATTCCAGCGGATACTACGACTATCATAACGAATCCCTCCGGATACATCTACTTTACCGAAAGATTTTTTTGCAAAAAAGAATGCACCTATGTCAAACAGATTATAATCGGGAATGGGAAAATCGGTACCGTTTTTACTTTTGTTGGACTGATACATACCATTTACACCTACGGTCGTTTCAAAGCCATCCATGACCGGTAAATTATAACATACATCGTAGTTAAGAGTGTTGAGCACCACATACAATCCTGGTTGTACAGGCATTTCCGGGTGGTTGTATTCCCGCCGGATACTTTGCTGTGCACCTAACATGGCATTGATATCTCCATTACCCACATTCCACTTTGTATGATTGTACACCCGGTAATGTTGTATACGCTGATGCAGCGGATTGATTGTATAAGAACGTAGGTCTCCTTCAGGCACCAGTGGCCTGTTTTTTATATCATCATCGCCTTTTACTTGCTTCGTAAATTTACGTGTAATTGAATCCCTGCTGCCATCCGGAATTTCCTGGGTATTATCATACAACGTAGCGCCAAATTGTGAGTGGCCCCAGGCTTTATCTACCCTTGCCAGGCCGGTAAGGTTGTACTCCCGGAAGGCCGTACCATACACATATCCGTCTATTTTATTCTGATAATTATGGGCTGCTTTGGCAGTAGCCCTTACTACATATTTCCAGTCGTTACTTCCGTAGGCCAGGCCCAAAGAAGAACCAATCATACCGTTGTTGCTATGATAATCTGTGAGAAAGCTTCCCTGTAATTTTCCGGGGGTGAGTTCGGGGATGTCAGGAATCATATTGATGACTCCTGCCAGGGCATCGGAGCCGTAAGTAAGACTGGCAGGGCCTTTCACTACTTCTGCGCGGGAGATGCCATACTGATCTATTTCAATACCATGTTCATCGCCCCATTGCTGCCCTTCCTGTCGTACACCGTCAAACAAAGTGAGTACGCGATTATATCCTAAGCCACGAATAAACGGTTTTGAAATGTTAGGCCCGGTAGTTACTGCGCTCACGCCGGGTACTCCTTTAATAATAGCATCAATGATGTTATTATTCACATTCATATTCATTTCTCTTTTGCCTATAACGGCAATGGGTATAGGGTTTTTGCGAACTGCGGTAGCACGGGAAACACCAGTCACCACTACTTCATTGAGTTTTGATAAATCTTCTTCCAGAGAGATGTTCATCATGGTGGTTTGTCCTGCTACAATTGTTTTCCTGAGCATAACGGGTTGATAACCTACCATTGAAATTTTGATGTCGTAGGTGCCGGGCGTAATATTCTTGATATTGAAAAGGCCCTGCTGATCGGCGGTTGCGCCTGTGTGCAAGTCCTTTATAGCAACATTGGCAAATTGTACCGGCTTACGATCCTTGTTGATAACAGTTCCTTTAAGTGTGCCTTGTTGTGCATATGTTAGTGTTGTAAGAAATAGTAAAAATAGTAATACAGATAAATGTTTCATGGGTGTAAAAAATGTAGGTTTTAGTACAGACAGGGATTTTCAGGATAGTAACAATTATTACACTTCCGAGCTGTAATTTTCAACAAAACTATATTCTATTTTTATACTTGTCTTAATTATTTTTTAGACTAATCTAAATATTAGGAAAAGGATCTTTAAAAACATGGCCTTCTTTAAAGTTTTTAATCTCTGCTTCCGTGCATAGGCAACTATCCAGATCCATGATCATGTCGTGCACGGATAGCTCCTGGCCTATGATTACCAGTTCATTATAGCGATCAGCAAAGCGTTCGTCCCAGCGATTGGTGATGAGTTCATACGTTTCCCGATCCATTTGCCATTGCTTACGGGGACTAGTACACCACCAGTAGCCTGCTTTTTCAGCGCGCAGGGAACCGCCCGCCTGGCTCCAGTTCACCGCGATATCCGGGCGGGATGCCAGCCAGAATAACCCTTTACTGCGAATCACATTACTGGGCCATTTTTCATTGATATATTGCCAGAAGCGCTGTGGGTGAAAGGGTTTCCTGCTGCGGTAAACAAATGAAGAGATGCCATATTCTTCTGTTTCGGGAGTATGGTCATTGTCCAGTTCCGCCTGCCAACCAGCACTCTGCGAGGTAGTGTCGAAATCAAACAAACCCGTATGCAGGATTTCTTTCAAGGGTACCTGTCCTTTTACGGCTTCAATGATCTTTGCATTGGCATTGAGTTTACGCAGTACCGCCTTCAGATTCCCCAGTTTCTCCTTACTTACCAGGTCGCATTTATTTAACACAATTACATTGGCAAATTCTACCTGGTCTGTTAACAGGTTAACGATAGTGCGTTGATCTGTTGCATCCTCTGTCAGGCCCCTTGCATGCAACTGTTCAATGCTCCCATAATCGCTGATAAAATTGAACGCATCTACCACAGTCACCATGGTATCCAGGTGGCTCACAGTGCTGAGATCAATACCATTGGCCTCATCCTGGTAGCAGAAGGTTTGTGCAACCGGTATTGGTTCCGATATGCCGGTAGATTCAATCAGCAAATAATCGAAGCGTTTTTCCGCCGCCAGGGTAGCTACTTCCTTCAACAAATCTTCCCGTAATGTGCAACAGATGCAGCCGTTGCTCATTTCCACCAGTCGCTCTTCGGTTTTGTGAAGTGTGTTTTCATTCCTCACCAATTGTGCATCAATATTCACTTCGCTCATATCATTAACAATAACGGCTACACGTAAATTTTCGCGGTTATGCAGCACATGATTAAGCAAAGTAGTCTTCCCCGCGCCGAGAAAGCCACTCAGCACCGTAACAGGTAATTTTTTCATATGTAATTTATTATATTGCGATAGGCGATATTATGGCCGCTGATACTACCGGTGTCTATGAACAACACATTGCTTACAACGTCGCAGGTTTAATATATGCGCTCCCGTTACACCCGCTGCTCCGGTGAAAATCACCACGGGTTCCCAGTACCCACCGGCAATACCGAAGTGTCCTCCCAAAAGCAGCGCAAAACCTGCAGTAAATATCAATAGCGGAGCTATGCGCCGGTGATGCCGGAAATATCCCCGTCCAAGCGACAGGCAACCTACTCCGAATGAAAAAGACAGCAGTCCATACTCCAGCTTTTCATTCTCCAGGATATGCGATCCCAGGAGAGGTAATACAGTGATTAGTAGTGGTAATAAGGCACAATGCAACGCGCAGGCCAGAGAAGCCCCAATTCCGATTGTATCCAGGCTCATCCGCTTTAAAATATTATCTTCCATGTCCCCGTTTTTCTATTCCGACAAAATTACATAAATTTGCAACAATGTTGCAAATTAAATTTAGGCATTTAATCAGATAATTTAAATCGTCAACTATAAAATGTTGCAGTCGTGTTAAAAAAAGAAGAGAAAGGATACACCGCTGGGCATCTGTTAAACATGTGCTACCTTTGTATATTGAATAAAACAGGGGATTATACCTATGTCGAAGAAAGCTATTATACTCATTACGTTTTTTGTGGTGCTGAGCGCGGGTTTTCTCGCCTACTCTGCCTATGTTATTAAGGATCAGACAGGCTCTTTTATAGGAAAAGAAAAATTGCCGATACTGGGAGCACCGGGACATACGGTACCTGGGTTTTCCTTTATAGATCAAAATGGAAACACAAAAGCAAAAGCAGATGTGGCAGGTAAAATTTATGTGGCAGAGTTCTTTTTCACCACCTGCACTGGTATTTGTCCGAAGATGAATGCTAATATGGAAAAGGTGTATGCAAAATATAAAGACAAACCCGATTTTCTGATCCTGTCGCACACCGTAGATCCGGATCATGACAGTGTACCTGTTTTGAAGGCGTATGCTGACAAACATGGTGCGGACGCAAAAAACTGGTGGTTCCTTACCGGTGATAAAAAACAAATCTATCGTATGGCCAGACAAGCCTACCTGGTAGATGATGGCGTTTATACCGGAGAAGAGGACTTCGTACATACACAGTGGTTTGCACTGGTAGATAAAACCGGACAGATACGCGGTTTATATGAAGGCACCAAACAGCAAGATGTGGATAAGCTGATTACAGACATAGACCGTTTAATGGAAGAATAAATTTTTTTTCATCATGGGCACCAAGCAACAAATAACAGAACGAATCGGCAGTCTCTTACGTGATAGTAAGCTAAGTGTAACAGAAACCAGGACCAAGATCCTGGAGCTGTTTATGAAAAGCAATGGAGCACTGGAACATAGCGACTTCGAAAAACTGGCGGGCAAATCATTTGACCGCGTGACGGTTTACCGTACTTTACAAACATTCCTGGATAAAGGCATCATTCATAAAATACCGACTACAGATACTTCCGTGCGCTACGCAGTATGCAAGTCGGAATGTTCTGAGCATCATCACCATGATCATCATATTCATTTCAAATGTGAGGAGTGTGGCAATACGATCTGTTTAGATGATACAGATGTACCGCAGATACATCTTCCAAAAGGTTATGCTATGCATAATGTGGAAGTAGTGGTGAGTGGGGTATGTAAAGGATGCAAATGAGCTTAAGCCTGAAAAGCAAAAAGCCACTGAAGCAAATACTCTGAGCGGGAATATACCTGCAGATCATTTACTTCAGTGGCTTTTCAATTTTAGTCTGATACTATAACTTTTCTATTTCCGCCTTCACGAAATCGGCTAACTCTTTCACATATGCCGGCGAGAAATCAAATTTAATTCCTGCTGCTTTATACAATTCAGGTAATGTTTTGGTGTTACCTAAACTCAACGCCTGTACGTAATTATCCAATGCCTGCGTTTTGTTTTCCTTGAATTGTTTCCACATAGCAATGGCCCCCAGTTGCGCAATACCGTATTCGATATAATAGAATGGTACTTCAAACAGGTGGAGTTGTTTTTGCCACGTAATGGCGCGGTAGTCTTCATGTCCTGTCCAGTCCACAATTGCAGGGGAGAACTCGTTCAGAATTTCTAACCATTTATCAGTACGTTCTGCTACCGTATGTTGCGGGTGCTCATAGATCCAATGCTGGAATTTATCGATGGTAGCAATCCACGGGAATATGGTAATCGCACGCTCCAGTTGTTGCAAACGTGCACGACGGAGTTGGGTGGCATCATCAAAGAAAATATTCCAGTAGTCCATGGTAAACAGCTCCATGCTCATGCTGGCTACTTCCGCTATTTCCATCGGATACTCCTTGAAAGAACTGAGTGACAGATGATGGCTCAGGAAAGAGTGTACCGCATGGCCGCCTTCATGCACCATGGTAGTAAGATCTTTCATCTGGCCGGCAGCATTCATAAAAATAAAAGGCACACCGGTTTCTGCCAACGGGCAGTTATAACCTCCTGGCGCTTTGCCTTTGCGGCTTTCCAGATCCAGGCGCCCCATTTGTTTCATTACACGAAGGCAATTACCGAAGAAAGGACCCAGTTCATCAAAGGTTTCGATGGCTTTATTCACCAGTTCATCTCCGGTACGGAATGGCTCCAGTGGTTTTACACCCACAGGTTCGGCATCCGTATCCCATGGCTTTAATGTATCCAGTTGCAATTTTTCCTCTTGCGCTTCGAGGATTTGCTGTACCAGCGGAACAATGTGTGCTTTGATGGCAGCATGAAACTGAAAGGCGTCTTCCTTGGTATAATCAAAGCGGCCCAGTTCTTCGAACTTATAGTCACGATAATTGGCGAAACCTGCGTTCCTGGCTACCTGGTCACGCTTTAGTATGAGACCGGTATATAATTCATCCAGTACCTGTTTGTCTGCCAAACGGCGTGTAGCCGTTTTAGTGAATACTTCTTCTCTCAGGGCGCGATCACTGTTTTCCAGGAATTTTGCGGCTTGTTGCAGTGTATATTCCTGGTCTTTCACCGTAATGCTCATTTTACCGGCAATAACGCCGTATTGCTGCGCCATTACGCTCAGTTCTGCCTGAATGGGAATATTTTCCGCCCTGAATAACTTTACCTGTTTCTCTACATTGCGGAGATAGGTTTTATAGATATCCTGGTCGAGCTCTTTACGGAAAGGGCTTTCCAGGAGTTTTTTGTTGAGTGCATCTGCGTATGGTTGCAGTTTAGGCTGAATTTCCATGCAGAAGTAGGTAAATGCTTCTTCCAGCTCTTTGCTGTTGGTGTCGCAGGTCATGCGGATCTGGCGCCAGCAGGCATCTTCGCTGATAACCGCTTCCAGTTCGCTCATATCTTTCAGCCACTTTTCCAGGTCTGCCACGCTATTAATGGGTCTTTGCTGCAGGGTTTCGAAGTAGGGCTGCAGGCCATCCCAGGTGGTTACCTGAAAATCTTCCGGGAGAAATTGACGGGGTAATTTTTTTATATCTGCACTTAAATTATCCATGCTATCAAATATTTTTGAATTTTCGAATGTAGAAATTTAGGGATTTTTGTGCGAATGCCGATAGGATCCGATTAAAAGAATCGTTAAAAAACCGGAATCCTAAAACGATTCAGGCTTCTATTTACAGACATGATTGCTGTAAATAGAAGCCTGAGCTATTATGTTATTTGCTTATTTCTTTTCGCTGCCTGGTAACAGACGGCTACTTCATCATAATCAAATAACGCGATTCTTACTATTCTTCTGTTTTCTTCTTGCGTGGCTTAGCAACTTTTTTAGGTTCTTCACCTTCTGCTGCCAGCGCGTCATCTTTCTTAGCTTTGGCTTTTTTAGGCGCTTTTTCTTCAGCACCTTCTTCGCCTTCTTCTTTTTCAGCCTTTTTAGCACGTGTCTTTTTAGGCTTTTCTTCTGTTGCTACCTCTGCTGCTGCTTCTTCAGTAGCGGCAGGAGCGGCTTTCTTCTTTTTCTCAGGAGCAGCGGTTTCTTCTACCACTTCTTCTACTTCACCTTCACCTTCGGTCAGGATCTCTTCAAATTTCAACAGATCGTTTGCTTTGAGGATACCGAACCATTTCACCATTTTCTTCATATCACTCACATACACTCTGTCTTCATCGAATTCAGGGAATACGTTTTTGAAATAAGCTTTGATAGCATTGTTATCTGCTTTACCTGCTGCAGGTGGGAATGTCGCTGCTTTTTCATCCATGGCTTTAAATACTTCAGCCAGGTTTACGTTTTCGCCGGTAGTGAATACTTCAATACTTTCCAGTGGAGTAAAATTATGCACGCGGGAAGATACAAACCTTGTACTTTTATCTTCCAGTGACCTTACGATGGCGCCATCTTGTTTGCTGGCTACTAACTGAAACAAACCGCCCAATCCGGTTACTGCAACAATTTCTCTGTACTGCATGTTCAAATTTTTAGGAAGCGCAAATATAAATAATTATAATAGATTGACCGCTGCTATTTTTGACCTGTAAAAAGCCTGCAACGGGGGAATCGGTCAGGTCAACTTTCGTGCCATGACCACCGTGCGTTTCCAGCGTTTCACAAGTCCTTTGAGATTAAATATCTCTATAAAAAATATATAAATACCTGATGGTAAAACTACTGCATTTTCACCAATTCCATCCCATTGCAAATATCCACTGTTTCCCATTAAAATATTACGGGCCAGAAAACGAACCGCCCGGCCTCGTATATCATAGATCGTAATATTACCAACAAAGCCAGGAGCGGGCAATTGCCAGGAAATTTTCATCAGGTCATCTATTCCATCATGATCCGGCGTAAAGACCGCCGGCTCAAGTACAATATTCAGGGAATCCGCTGCTTCGGGCCAGCGCTGGGAATTGGGTGCACCTGGAGTTGCATAACCCGCAGTAGCCGCCGCAGAATGCCAGTTATCTCCGCTGGCAGCGGGGCGGTCATATTGCAAACGCTCCAGGGAAATGCCCTGTAGCTCGCTCGCCAGAGGAAAATGTTGTCCATCTGTATACGGCAGTTCATCTATAATGGTACTATCTGCCATTAGTAAGCTGATTCTCCCTGCTGCCATAGGCATAGATGGCAAACTACTTACCTCCTGTATGTTTTCCGGGGCTTTACAGACGTAATGGCTGCATAGCAGGGGGCCATCTGTAGTAATGGCCAGGAATTGTCCTGGCATCAACAGCCGACCCGCCGTTGCTATTTTCTTAAATGTTTCAAATTTTCCATCTGCCTTTCTTGCACAAAAATATAATTGCCCCAGTTCTATGGTTTTGCGGCTGCGGTTATAGAGCTCAATAAATTCAGGTGCCCCTGGAGGCGGATAAAACAAAACTTCATTGATGACCACATCCTGTGCCACCGGTAGCTGCGGCATTCCCAATGTGATACTGGTATTGACTCCACTGACTTCACCATAACAACCGGTCAGGCCGGCCGTACTTAACATATAATCCTGCTGTGGATGAATAGGAGCAGATAGCTGTAATTGTACCCTGGTAAATAAAGGAGGGTTTATTATACTGGTGACTACTTTTATTCCTCCTGTGAGTTGATAGCGCGCAGGATCTGCAGCCAGTGCACTGTCCAGCGTTTTACTAAATTGCAGCAACACATGCATACTGTCTGTAATGGTAGCAAAGAGCAGATCAGGCCGGGTATTGTCCGTTGTAGTAGCGGCTACTGCATTGGCTTTGCCGGGAGTACCACCCACTGCTGCGGTACAGGCGCGCCAGTTTATTTTTCCGCTGCAGGGAAGGGCAGCGTTGATCATTTCCAAACTGACACCTCCTTTGGGTTTAGTGCTGCCATACCAGCCCTGTTGATAATCAACTGCATGTATTACTCTTTTAGCCGGATCATAGAGCACTATCAATGCGCTATCATCTGCGAGTGCCGGGAAACGGTCTATCCCCCTGATATTGGGGATGTTATAGCTATTTACCGCAGCAGGCGTACATAGCACAAGTAAGCTATCTGCGGGCAGCAAAACGGCCGGGAGCAACACTTCCCGTTTATTGACGGAGAGTCGCCAGTCTTTCAGTTGTACTGTCTCCCCGCTTACATTTCTTAATTCTATATATTCATAAGGTGGTAGCCCGGTCACGGGAGAAGGTTTGGGCATAATTTCATGTATGATCACCCCATATCTGCCGGGGGATTGTGTAAAACCGGAAAGGGCCTGCAACAGCAGGAGGGAACAAACAACGGGAAATTTCATATTGCTGGGTTTTATGGCGCTCAAACTTAGCATTCAGAATGTTATGCACTGTTAATGCCATGCAAACAGTAAAAAAAAATCTTAGTGCTATGAAAAGCGCGGGCTATACATTAATTTTGGGCTTCCAAAATTAAAAATGTAAAACAAAATGAAAGTTGCCGTAGTAGGAGCGACCGGACTGGTAGGCTCAAAAATGTTACAGGTGTTAACGGAAAGAAATTTTCCCGTTACTGAATTGATTCCCGTGGCTTCTGAGAAGTCCGTTGGTAAGGAAGTAACATTTAAGGGCAAGACCTGGAAGGTGGTGAATGCTGAAACGGCTATTTCCATGCAGCCTAATGTGGCTATCTTTTCTGCTGGCGGTGGCACTTCTCTGGAGTGGGCGCCTAAATTTGCAGCAGCAGGTATTACTGTTATCGACAACTCCAGTGCCTGGAGAATGGATCCTACCAAAAAACTGGTAGTCCCTGAAGTAAATGGTGATGCTATTACCCGGGAAGATAAAATCATTGCCAATCCTAACTGTTCAACTATTCAAATGGTGCTGGTGCTGAAACCATTGCACGAAAAATATAAAATTAAAAGGGTAGTAGTGTCTACTTATCAGTCAGTAACTGGTACCGGTGTTAAAGCGGTAACCCAGTTAATGAATGAAAGACAAGGCATTACCGGTGAAATGGCTTATCCTTACCAGATAGATCTGAATGTTATTCCTCAGATAGACGTATTTCTCGACAACGGCTATACGAAAGAAGAGATGAAGATGGTAAACGAGACCAAGAAGATTATGGGAGATGACAGCATACTGGTAACGGCCACGACTGTACGTATTCCGGTAATGGGTGGTCATAGTGAGTCGGTAAACATTGAGTTTGAAAATGAGTATGAAGCGGCGGAACTGCGTGCTATCCTCGAAAACACGCCAGGAGTAATAGTTGTAGACGATCCTTCCAAGGCACAATACCCGATGCCTAAAGATGCGCACGACAAAGACGAAGTGTTTGTGGGTCGTATCCGCCGGGATGAAACACAACCTAAAACAGTGAATATGTGGATAGTGGCAGACAACCTTCGTAAAGGTGCTGCTACCAACGCCGTACAGATTGCAGAATACCTCAGCGGTAAGAACTGGCTGTAATCATACTGTTGTGCTATGTAATTAAGGGCCTATTGTACCCTTAAATGCAGCTCCCGTATATGACTATACGAAAATATATCTATAACTCATTAAGAGCAAGCGTGTTACCGCTTGCTCTTTTTTACGTGATTCATAAAACGATAACACAAAAACCTTAAAAATTACACGGAAGTAGTATTGATTTGTGGCGGATAAAATCCAATTTTGGTAGTAATAATCCTATGCCAACTAAAACTCTTTGAAAAAGAAGAGTAGTCCAATTTTAGAGATGCCGGTATTTTTCGTTATTTTCTAATCAGAAAACACCCTTAAGTCCTATGAAAACCAACACCAATCGCGAACTTCTGTTAATGCACAAGTTCACCGAAGAGTGGAGCACCAATTTCTCTTCACAGGTATCCCGGATCATGAACATCGTTGATCAGCAGGATACATTAGATGGAATTATACCTATTATTGAGGTGGCTAATGTTTACAATCAACGTTTTGCCCACGCGCGTACGGACAAAGAAAACCTTTTAAAGAATCGCAAAGCTCGTCCGTTCGAATTCCTCATTCACAAAAATTAATTCCGGGTTAAACCGGAGAGTTATTTATTAGTTTATCAGATAGTTAGTTTACATGAAGTTGCCAGGAGAAAGCAGAGAGCCATTTGCCTATTTACTGGTTTGGGTATTGGGTATTGTTTGCGGCTTTGCTTTTCTAATGTTGTTCGCAGGCGCTATCTATATGTTAGTAACTGGCAACTACTAAAGCAAATTATTTATCTGATAAACTAATAAACTACTTATTATCAATCCATGGCGCGGTTAATGAACTGCAACAGTGGTTGCATCAGCGCAAATGTTTTCAAAATTTCCTTTACAATAGTGGGTTGTGTACATGCTTCATCCGAAAAGGGATGTGATACAATCACACTTTTCAGCTTTAAATAGGCGATAGCCGGGTTGTCCGGCTGATATCCCTGCGGAGCTGTTTTTAATGCATCTCCTTCTACCTTCCCAAAATGCTTAATAAATTCTTTATTGGAAATGAGTTGTTCAAACTCTTTGAAGTTATAATCAATTTCCTGACGTATCTTTTTCAACTCGGGAGCGGCTGGCATCCAAATGCCGCCACCAGCAAAGCTATTTCCTCCTGGTTCCAGTTGAAAATAGTAGCCCGCAAGGGTTGATTTTTTACCTCCTATCTGAAAAGAGGCGCCCAGATTTGTTTTGTAAGGCGTTTTATCTTTCGAAAACCGGACATCCTTATAAATACGAAAAACACAATCTTTTACCTGTAAACCCTGCAGAGAGGCATCCTGCCTGGCCAGCCCATCAATGAGCTGTTGTACCATACTTTCAAAATCAGCTTTTGCGGTTTGATATTCGGTTCTGTGTTCGTCAAACCAGACTTTATTATTATTCAGCCTGAGAGACTTCAGAAATTTTAACGTGGACGGCTGCAACATTATTTCTTTTTGACCCAATATAATACAAAAGAAGCTGAAAGTATAAGGCAGAAAGCAAAAAGCTAATGTTGTGAATGACTAGAGCGATTATTTATACGCCTTCATCATTCACAACATTAGCTTTTTGCTTTATCCTTTCTGCTTTTCTGCTCAGAAATGGTAGGTGGCGGCTAAAAGTAAATTGGATGTCATATCATAAGGTTTACCATCCGACTTACTGAATATATCAGCAGATGCTTTATCTAATCTGAACTCTGGCATAATAGTTAGGTTTCCTACCTTATAATTAAAAGTTAGTGTACCGGCAACTACATTACCTCCATCGGGTATCGCGCCAAATACTTTCAAACCATCTTTATCACTGAAGTATTCACCACGTACTGTTAATCCGAATTTATCGGTAAAATCGAGATTTACGTAGAGCGCATTACCCCACCATTTGGCATTTTCACGGGTTTCTTTAGGTGCGCGTGTATCTGAATAAGTACTGTAGGTAGCGTTATAACCAAGACCCAGCACTTTATTAATCTGATAAGTTGCTACCAGATCTACCTGGTGGTTTTGAACACCGAAAGTATCTTTTCCTTCGAGGTAATTCAGGTATAATTTAATGGGTGTTTCGGCAGGAGCAAAGCCCAGCTGAGCACCAATATATTTATGGCTGTTAAGGGATACTGATTTTAAATCGGTAGGATTAAACACCCCTACCATGGCACTTAAAGAGGAGGTGATTGCAATGTCTGCTTTAACACCTGTATTAAAAAAAGGACCGTAACTAAACATATAGCTCATGCTATAGTTTCTATTGGCATAGGCATCTACCAATTCATAACCGATATGAGTAGCAAAACTACCGAGACTCACTTTTACTTTTTCTGTTAACTGGTAAGAAACATACAGTTGCTTGATGGCCATAGACAAGCCGTTTGATGAGCCAGGTACATCATTATAGGAAAATTCTCCGGCTCTTTTACCAAATCCGAGATCAGCAACGATACTTCCTTTTTTAAATCCATGCTCCACTTTCAGAGACACCATACCTAATTCGAAAGAATTATGTGAGTTGGTAAAACTGGTTTTATTATCGGTGTAGTTCCCATTCAGATTGTACTTATAATATACATCAGCGGATCCGGACAATTTAAAAGCCGGAGCTACTGTAGTATCCGTCGTGGATTGCGACATGGCAACGAGGCTGCTGCCCATGACAAATAAGGTCGTTAACATTCTTTTCATACTTATAAATTTGGTTGATAAAATGGTAAGTATTGATGCGGCCTTTTCTTACGGATTGTTTCGGGGGTGTATTCGCGTGCTTTCTGATGATGCTACAATCAGAATAGAAGGAATGGATAATCAGTAGCTAATGATTGGTGCGAGTTTCACTTATTTACAGCGATTTAACTACCAATTATCCATTCCAGGTTCTTACAACATAAAGTATATGTTTAATAAAGTTGATAAAGGTCGTATTCAATGAACTGCCACTCTGTTGTTATACCGGTGTATAACCTGTTTTTTCAAGAGTGTACCAGTTCATCTTCTTCTTTCAGAGAACCGTTGTCGGATACGCTGATCAGAGAAGGATGATAATTTTCGTTGTGCTGTGTAACATCCAGGCCCAGCTCTTCTTCTTCTTCTGTTACGCGCAGCGGATGAATAAGATTGATCAGTTTGAAGATACCATATGATACCGTGAAGCTGTAGCCTACTACCAGTAACAGACCGAGTACCTGATTTTTAAACAGATCGAAGTTGCCATAGAACCAACCATCGTTACCACCAGCGTTGATGGTTTTGGTAGCGAAGATACCAGTGAGCAACATACCCACCATACCACCTAAACCATGGCAAGGGAATACATCCAGTGTATCATCAATGCTAGTTTTTGATTTCCAATGTACAGCTACGTTAGAAACGATAGCGGCAATAAATCCGATGAATATACTTTGTGGGATAGCAACGAAACCAGCTGCAGGTGTAATGGCGACCAGACCAACCACTGCACCGATGCAGAAGCCGAGTGCTGATGGTTTTCTACCGCGGATTACATCAAAAAATACCCATGATAAACCGGCAGCAGCAGTAGCAGTATTAGTAGTTGCAAAAGCGGTAGCAGCGAGGGCGTTAGCGCTCAAAGCAGAACCGGCGTTGAAACCGAACCAGCCGAACCAGAGTAAACCGGTACCCAGTAATACGAAGGGAATATTTGCAGGTTGTAATTCTTTCTTTTCCACGTGATCCTTTCTTCTTTTCAGTACCAGTGCACCAGCTAATGCAGCACAACCAGCAGAAATATGTACCACTGTACCACCAGCAAAATCCAGTACCCCTAATTTAAACAGGATACCATCGGGATGCCATGTCCAGTGTGCAATAGGTGCGTATACCAGCAAGCTGAATAACACCATGAACAATACATAAGAAGTGAAACGGATTCTTTCTGCTACTGCACCTACTACCAGGGCAGGTGTGATGATCGCAAACTTCATCTGGAAGAGAGCAAACAATAACAGCGGAATAGTAGGGGCCAGACTCCATGGAGCGCCTGATCCTACATTCTGAAACATAAAGAATGTGCGGGGATCACCAATGATGCCGTTAACAGATTTACCAAACGCCAGGCTAAATCCAACTACCAGCCAAACGATGCTGATTACTCCGGTAGCAATGAAGCTTTGCATCATGGTAGAAATAACATTCTTCTTATTTACCATGCCTCCATAAAAGARGGACAAACCAGGAGTCATTAGAAATACCAGAGAAGAGGCTACCAGAATCCAGGCAATGTCAGCGGAATTATATTTGCCGCCATCAGCAAAACTCGGGAGGGAAGGGATAAAAATTCCAATAATCGCAATGATTGCAAGGAAAATGAAGGGGAGATAGTCCTGAAATGATATTTTCTTCATAGCGTTTGATTTTTAAATTTCTTAAATAAAAGTAGGTCTGAAATTTAAAACATCAAATAGAAGGCGCTAAAAATAGAAATATTTGAATAAGGGGTGTAAAATTTAGGATTAAGTCAATGATATTATAAATAATTATTATGTTAATTATTATTTTTCTGAATATATGCTTTTCTAACGGTAGCTAATTTACACTTAATAAATTGATTATTACCACATTATGTAGGGAGTTAAGGAAAGGTTAACATTTTTCAAATTTGCCAGGTGCACGCCATACTGTAATGAGGGAAGATATGATATAAACATATGGAAAATAATATTTTACAAATTATATATTTATCAATTTGAAGCAGAGAATCCGGTAAACACATTATAAATAATTACATATAATATTATAAATGAGCAAAGCCATTTATTGTTTCATTTCTAATAATTCCCGCTCCATCGCAAACATTTGATCCCTTAAACGGGCTGCTTCCATAAAATCAAGATCGCGGGCTGCTTTTTCCATATCCTTCTTCACTTTGGCGATAGATTTTTCCATCTGCGGGATGGTTTTCACAGCCGCAGCGGAAGTCTTGGCGTATGCCATAGCATCTTCTGCTACCAGTTGTACCTCATCATGTACAGCCATAGGAGAATTTTCATCGAAGTGCTTGATTTCCAAGACAGATGTTTGTCCAAGGATCTGTTCTTTGCTTTTACGTACTGTCTTCGGTGTAATATTATGTGCAATGTTGAAGGCCACCTGCTTTTCACGGCGACGATCTGTTTCATCAATGGTGCGCTGCATGCTCTCGGTTATCTTATCTGCATAAAAGATGACCAACCCGTCTACATTACGCGCCGCACGACCAGCAGTTTGCGTCAGGGAGCGCTCATCTCTCAGGAACCCTTCCTTATCAGCATCCAGAATAGCCACCAACGATACTTCCGGCAAATCAAGTCCTTCTCTAAGCAGGTTTACCCCTACTAATACATCTATATTACCCAACCGCAGATCCCTTAAGATCTCTATACGCTCCAGTGTATCTACTTCAGAGTGGATGTAGCGTGACTTAATATTAATACGTCCCAGGTACTTATCCATTTCCTCGGCCATGCGCTTGGTCAGCGTCGTTACCAACACCCGATCACCTTTCTGTACGCGCTTATCTATTTCTTCCAGCAGGTCATCCACCTGGTTAACGCTGGGCCTTACTTCTATAGGCGGCTCCAGCAGACCGGTAGGACGTACCACCTGTTCCACTACCACACCTTCCGTTTTCTTCAGTTCATAATCTCCGGGGGTAGCACTCACAAAAATGGCTTGGTTCACCATATTCTCAAACTCGTAGAAATTCAGCGGGCGGTTATCCATGGCAGATGGTAACCTAAAGCCAAATTCCACCAGGTTCAGTTTACGGGAACGGTCACCGCCATACATGGCGCCGATCTGCGGAATAGTTACGTGGCTTTCATCAATTACCAACAGGAAATCTTCCGGAAAATAATCCAACAGGCAGAAGGGCCTCGCACCGGGCTTACGGCGATCCAGGAACCTGGAGTAGTTCTCAATACCACTGCAATAACCCAGCTCACGGATCATTTCCACATCATAATTCACCCTTTCGGATAAACGCTGTGCTTCGATCAGTTTGCCATTGGCTTTGAAATAATCGACCTGGGCTTTCAGTTCATCCTGTATTTCATAGATGATCTGTTGCATCATATCCTTGGGTGCCAGATACATATTAGCCGGAAAAATGGCAGCATTTTCCACTACGGTAATACGTTTACTGTTTTGCACATCAATTGTTTCTATCTCTTCTATCTCATCTCCAAAAAAAGTAATCCGGTAACCATAATCCACGTAAGACAGGTTAATATCCACTGTGTCTCCTTTTACCCGGAAATTACCCCGGTTAAAATCGCCAGTGGTGCGGCTATACAGGGAGTTTACCAGTCCATGCAGTAAGGTATTACGACTCAGTGTCTGTCCTTTTGTTATACGGATAATCCCATTTTCATAATCTGTAGGGTTACCGATACCATAGATACAGGACACGCTGGCCACCACGATAATATCTCTTCGACCAGACAGCAGGCTGGCAGAAGTTCTTAACCGGAGCTTATCCAATTCCTCATTAATGGCCAGGTCTTTCTCTATATAAGTATCACTTACGGGCATATAGGCCTCCGGCTGATAATAATCGTAATAGGATACATAATATTCTACGGCATTGTCCGGGAAAAACTGTTTGAACTCGCCATAAAGYTGTGCCACCAGGGTTTTGTTATGTGTCAGCACCAGGGTAGGACGCTGCACCTCCTGGATTACATTGGCTACAGTATATGTTTTTCCTGACCCTGTTACCCCCAGCAGGGTCTGAAATGGTTCCCCTTCGTTGAGTCCCTGGGTTAATTGTTTGATGGCTTCCGGCTGATCCCCAGCGGGAGAATATGGAGCACGTATACTAAAAGGCATATTGAATTTGTATTTGAGCAGTATCCGTAAAAATACTAAAGAATAAGGAAGTGGAAGTGTTAAAAAAGAAGCTTTAATTTAGCGGCTTATACCAAGGACAGACTTATGAGAAAAAAAATTTTAATGGGCTTGATAGTGGCCTTCCTGCTACCCCTTGCCTCTTTTGCCTGGGGACCTAACGGTCACCGCATTGTTGCTGAAATTGCCTGGCTTCACCTTACGCCAAAAGCCCGCAAAGCCATCGATAAGATATTGGGAGGTCAAAGTATGGCCATGATTGCCAACTGGCCGGATTTTATCAAATCAGACACCACCCACCAGTATGACCATACCAACTCCTGGCATTACCTGGACTTTCCGGCGGATATTGACCGTGCAAAATTTGATCAGTTATTGAATGCGGCTACCGGTGAAAACCTGTATACCGAAACACAGGCGATGATTAAAGACCTGAAAAATCGTGAGCTGTCTCAAGAGAAAAAGTTGTTTGCGCTGACTTTCCTGGTACATATGATGGGAGATATGCATCAGCCACTGCATGTGGGTCGTGACGAAGATATGGGTGGTAACAAGATCAATGTAATGTGGTTCGACAAGCCGTCTAACCTGCATCGTGTATGGGACGAGCACCTGATCGATTTCCAGCAGTTGAGCTACACAGAGTATACCAAAGCGCTTAACATCGCTTCTGTAGCCGAAATAAAGACCATACAGAGCGGTTCTATTGCTGACTGGATGTTCGACTCACATCTGCTGTCCGACAAGGTATATGCCTACACCAAGCCGGATGCAAAGCTCAGCTATCGTTATAATTATGTTTTTGTGAAAGATCTGAACCAACAGCTGCTGAAAGGAGGACTGAGACTGGCGGCCGTACTGAACGGGATATATAAGTAAACAGCTATTAGCCATTAGCTTTTAGCAAAAATGCAGCGGAGAACATAGTATATATGTTTATCTCCGCTGCATTTTTGCTAAAAGCTAAAAGCTAATGGCTAATAGCTATCTACACCAGATCTATATCGAAGTTCACCAGCTGAACAAACTGTTCCAGACGGGTAGTAATGTCTTCATGTGTGATTTCACGGATACGTTCTGTACCGAATTTTTCCACGCAGAATGAAGCCATAGCAGAACCTACGATGATCGCGGTTTTCATATTTTCGAAAGAAATGTCCTTTGTCTTAGCCAGGTGTCCGATGAAACCACCTGCGAATGTATCACCCGCGCCGGTTGGATCATATACATCATCCAGTGGCATGGCAGGTGCAAAGAACACATGGTTTTCATGGAATAACAATGCGCCGTGTTCCCCTTTCTTGATGATCAGGTAACGTGGTCCCATAGCCAGGATCTTACGGGCTGCTTTTACCAGAGAGAACTCACCGCTCAACTGACGGGCTTCACCATCATTTACCATCAGCACATCTACTCTTTTTAATACTTTCAACAGATCATCCAGTGCTACTTCCATCCAGAAGTTCATGGTATCCATTACTATCAGCTTAGGACGTACCTTAAACTGATCCAGTACACTCATCTGTACCTGTGGTGTAAGGTTACCCAGGATCAGGAATTCGCTTCCCTGGTAGCTTTCAGGAATCACTGGCTTAAAATCAGCCAGTACATTCAGCTCTGTAGCCAATGAATCACGGGTATTCATATCCATGTGATACCTGCCAGACCAGTAGAAGGATTTCTCCCCCGGCTTATGCTCTACACCATCAAGCGCTACACCTTTTGCTGTCAGTGCATCCAGTTCTGATTGGGGGAAATCTTCGCCTATTACTGATACCTGGTTAATTGGCTGAACAAAGTTTGATGCCGCCCATGCAATGTAAACGGCGGAACCACCAATGATTTTACCTGATTTGCCAAAGGGGGTTTCGATTTCATCGAACGCCATAGAACCTACAACCGTGAGTGACATGCTATTTTAGTTAATTTTTATTACTTTAAAATTTAATACAAAACCAGGCAAAGGTAACTACTTATACAGAAAGCAGGAAGCTAAATCTTCACCTGTTTCCAGCTACCGCGGCGAAACAGCAGTATAGCCGCAATAGCGGCGGCCGATTCAGAGATCGCAATTGCCCAGAATACCCCAACAGGACCCATCTTCAACCAAACAGACAGGGTATAGGCCAACGGCATCTGAAACATCCACATGGCAAATAAATTAATCAGCATCGGCGTGCGGGTATCACCTGCACCGTTGAAGGACTGGGTCAGTACCATACCAAAGGCATAAAAGATATAGCCACCACTCATTAGCCGGATGCATTGCACCGCATAGCCAAGTACAATAGGATCATCTGTAAAGAAGTTGATAATAGCCGGTGCTCCTATCATGAAAATAATGGCCACTATGCCCAGAAACACCATATTAAAGAAGGCTGCCCGCCAGGCTGACGTGGCGGCGCGTTCCGGCTGCTGTGCACCCAGGTTTTGTCCTACGAGGGCTGCTGCTGCATTGGCCATTCCCCAGGCAGGTAATATGGTAAAGATGATTACCCGGATGGCAATAGTATATCCGGCTACCGCATCTTTGCCAAAATGAGAAATAATACGCACCAGGAAAATCCAGCTGGCAGAAGCAATCAGCATTTGCGCAGTTGCCCCCATGGCGATTTTCAGGATTGCCCCAATCAAACTCCAAGCAGGCACCAGGTGCTTCTTTGTAATACGTATTAAGTCTCTTCCCTTTATTAAATGATACAACTGGTAAGTTACGCCCATACCTCTGCCAATAAAAGTGGCAATGGCTGCTCCTTTTAAACCCATTGCAGGAATAGGGCCCCAGCCTGAAATCAATAACGGACATAGTATAATATTCAGACCGTTGGCAATCCATAATGTGCGCATGGCCAATGCAGCGTCTCCGGCACCACGAAAAACACCATTGACCAGGAATAACAAAATAACAACCACATTCCCACCGAGTACAATTTTCGTATATACATAACCGTAATCTGCCACTTCTTTGGCGGCGCCCATCAATAGTAATATATCTTTCGAAAAAAATAATCCTATAACACTTACCACCAATGAAATAATTAATCCGGGATATAATGACTGCATCGCTGCATGTGCCGCTCCGTCGGGATCTTTTTCACCTGTTCTTCTTGCGATCATGGCAGTAGCCGCCATACTCAAACCCATTGCACCAGTATACACCAGGGTGAGTACTGATTCGGTTAACCCTACTGTAGTAATTGCATTCACGCCGAGATGGCTCACGAAATAAATATCTACTACTGCAAAAAGCGATTCCATGGCCATTTCCAGGATCATCGGAATAGAAAGCAAAAAAATAGCACGATTGATACTACCTGTTGTAAACTCTTTTTCACTACCGGCAACGGCTATCTTAAATAATTGAAAGAAACGAGCTATGCGCGATAGCATCTTCGTTAAAATATGCATACAAATATTTTGAAAAATAAAAGGAGAAACAGCACGGTTGAGGGCACTGCAAACAAAAAAATAAGAGTGGGAGGGCGACAAACGGGAATACCGTAGTCTGATTACATTTTCATATTACTATCAGTTGGCGCATCTGATCGCGATGCCTTACAAATGTAATTTAATTTTTGAATCATCAAAAAACATCTTTAAAAAAAGATGCTGTTAAAAAAATGAATGGTTAAACACTTAGTTATACTTACCATGTCGGTCGAAAAAATATTCTATGCCGCTGTAACTCTTTACCAATAAGCATTACATGGGGTAAAAATAAATATTTAAAAAAATTTCTACTTATAGCTGTAACTTTTTATTTCATGCCTCGTTTAACATCTACTAGTAAGCGCTGAAAACCTATATAGAAAAAAATAAATCACAATCTTAAAATCGCAAGGTTAGTGACAGTTGTAATTCAACTGTTCTAGAATCGCAATCTTAAAACTTTTATAAAACTGAAATCATGCTTATGTTCAACAAACACGCGCTCCGGACCGGAGTAGCGCTCGCTACTGTATTGGGTATATCTTTCACATCCTGCAAAAATGATGATAATGATACGCCAACTCCACCACCTGCACGTACCAAATCATTTGACCTGAAAGGAACTGGCGTTGATAAGGATACTAAAGTTGGTAATATCACGCTTACAGAAAATACTGATAGCTCTGTGAATGTAGTATTGAACCTGACAAAAAACACCAAAGACGCAGCGCACAAAATTTATCTGATTGCAGGTACAACTACCGCCCCGGTTACTGACACCCTGTACAACGGCGCTTTCCAGGGAACTGGTGCTGCACTGAAAGTAGACCTCTTCACTACAGTGAAAAAAATTAAAGTTAGCAAACCAGGTGGCATTCAGAAAGACACTGCTTTCAAATATGACAACGCACTGGCTATCGCTTCTCACATTAAAGTGTTGAAAGGCGCAGATACGCTGGCTATCGGTCTCTTTGGCAAAAGCAACTAATTCTCCGAAGAATTTACATTAAAACTATCGCAGGCATATCCCTTCAAAAGGATATGCTTTTGCATGTTAATATATTCAAGAAGGATACCTTACTATAAATAAAAAGCCGGCTAAATAGCCGGCTTTGAAATGGTAAATGTAGGATATGGAAGCAATCGGCTTATAGCYGCGCTTAGGAAAAATATTATTGACTACTACTATCTTCTTCTTTTACCTGTATTTGTCTTTTTAACACCTTGAACTCTGTTCTACGGTTAAGCTGACGACCTTCAGGATTATCTTTATGATTAGGCAGTGAGTTTGGCGCAATTGGTCTTGATTTACCATAGCCTTTTGCGATCAGTCGTTCCGGTGAAATACCTTTACTGATCAGGTAATCAACGCAAGACTGTGCACGTGCCTGAGACAACTTCTCATTATATTTTACAGAGCCAACACTATCTGTGTGTGCACTCATTTCAATGGTCAGTTTCGGATTATCGTTCAACATATCTACCACAGTATCTAACACCACTTTCGATTCATTACGAAGTGTGGCTTTATTGAAGTCATAGTAGATATTATTAAGTACGATTGGTTTCTCAATTTCATAATGCTTGAGGCAGAGGGTTGGATTATCCATAGAATCCACTCTTTGCAGTTCGTCTGTATTGAAATAGAGTGCTTTGGTGAAATAATTTTCTTTCTCCGCTATTACTTTATAGTAGCGTTGCGGATCAACTTCGAAGGTGTATCGTCCAGTAGCGTCCAGCGTCATTTTTTTGATTGTTTTTCTTCTCACTGTATCCAGTAAGGTAACAGTAGCTCCTTGCAATGGCAAATGTGTATCGCAATCTACAATCAATCCACTAGCTATTTTTCGGATACGATTAATGCCAAATACTTCGAGGCAGCAAATAGATTCCCTGTCTGAGCTGATGAATCCGGCGGCAAAAGGATGGGTGTTATCCATTGCCGTGTAATAGATATCATCTTTAGGGGAGTTCAATGGTTTGCCCATATTAACAGGGGCGGACCAGGTACCAAAATCTCCTTCACTCTGGAAGAAATCGAGTCCACCCAGGCCTACACGGCCATCTGTGCTGAATACCAGGAGATTTTTCTCGGCATCATAAAAGGGTCCCTGTTCTTCATCTTTGGTATTTATTGTAGTTCCCATATTACGTGCACCACCGGGAGTTCCGTTAGTCATAATACAATACCACAAATCATTTTTACCCATCCCTCCTGGCCTGTTGGAAGAAAAGAGTAAGTATTTGCCATCGGCTGTGATGTAAGGTTGCATAGAATTGTATCCTGCTACGTTTACATTATCGCCTAAGATTTTAGGTTCGGACCATACACCGTTCTGCCGGGTACTGATATAAATAGCGGATTGTTTCACGCCATCTTTCATCAACCAACGGGTAAGATACAGGGAGTTGCCATCTGGTGTTAATGCAGATACGCCCTGATCATAGCCTTTGGCAGTAGGAATTTTTACTTTCTGGCTGTTATCAAAATTATTGCCGCCACCGGTGGCCGTATAAAGCGCATTCACATAGGGGGTGCCTTTAGGCTGTTTCTTATTGGCTGCCGCCTGTTTGGTGGTAGGCACGGGCAAAGGTGGGTTATCGGAACGGGAAGAGGTATACATTAAAGTGCTTCCGTCCAGTATTACCGGGGCGTAGTTAGCGCCACCTTCGTTTACATTACCTGAAGTTTTTACGATGGTAAATCTCGGTTCTTTATTGGCTTCTGACAGTGCGAACTGGCAGCAGGCAATTTCAAGGGGTGTTCTTGTAGACAGTTCATCGGCAGCAGTATAGCTTTGTTTGAACTTAGTAAATTCATCCAATGCCTGTTGATACTTTCCATTAAAGCGTAAGCACACCGCGTACCAGTAGCGGGCCTGGGGATATGCAGGATTATTAAATCCCACCAGCTGCGAGTACCAGGTTTCTGCATTGCCATAATCATAGAAAAGCCGATAAGATTCTGCCAACCTGGCTACTACCTGTTGATAATCTTTCACTTTACCGCTTGGGGGTGCGGAACCTGCAATGGTATAGGGCAATACCTGTTCTGGTTTGATCTTGAAAGTACCAAGCGCTTTATTATAATACTGCGCCGCGGAATAATAATCTCTTGAATTGTAAAAGACATCAGCAGTATGTTTAAAATCGTAAACATATTGCGCCTGTGTCGCGTCTATTATTCCTAAAAAAACCACCAGCCAACAGAGTGTAATTTTTTTCATGAGGGTTCCATTTCTTTTTTCTGTATAAGTTTTTTCCTCCATTCTGATCCGGTTGCTTGCAGATTATAACCTGGGACAAATAAAGTATTCTTCGTTCAACACTCTCTTTTTGCGGCTGATAAAAGAAAGAGACACTTCAAAGCTCTGGCTGCCATTTACCAGGCGGCGCATGTTAGAAGTATTGGCATCATAGCTCAACCCCAATGTAAAGCTCTTGAAATGGAATCCGGCAAATGGTATTACCGCATCATTAAAGCGATAGTTACCTCCCACCAGGAAGTCGAATTCGGGGTTTACCATTAGTTGAGCGTATACACCTGCCACAATCTCTTCCGCATTACCTTGTCTCATATAGAGTCCTGTAGGAGTAAGGCTTAATGCCTCGTTCAGTTTAATTTTTGTACCTCCGTGCACCAGGTAACGTACCGGCAACTTTCTTTCAGTACCATCAGCGGAGAAAGGATCTTTAGGTTGCGTAAGGTGTGCAGCGGCAAATCCGGCAAATGGATTGAACATATGATTCGGATTACCATCAAAGTACACCACGCCGGCGCCGGCATCAAACTGATTCGAGGTGGTATTATTTACATTTTCACCGTTGAATATGCTTGGATCAAAACCTGTTACCGGCTGATACTGGCTACCTGTCTGGAATTTGGCGGGATCCAATCTTCTGTTGATTAAACCAGCATTGATACCAAACACCAACTGGCTGGTTTTGGTGCGACCGAATTTCACACCACTATAGGAAACACTGGCCATGGCATTAAAATAATTATAGCCTGCATCACCTGCAGACATATTCATTACATTAAGGCCTACACCAATATTTTTGTTGGTGGCAGCATCGATAGAAACACCTGCCGTAGAAAAAGGTTTCCCATAATTAGCCCACTGATTACGATAATCACCACTAATCCTGTAGTCACCATCTATAATTCCCGTCAGAGCAGGGTTTAGCCACAACGGGTAAGCATAGTACTGGGAGAAGTGTGGATCAACCTGGGCAACAGATATCCTGGGCAACAAACTGCTCCATAAAATTATTGCGACTATAAAAATCCTTTTCATAGGAACATTTTTTAGCATTTTCTGGATAAACCGGGATGCAAAATCGCATCCCGGTTTTATGATTGACTTAGTATTACGCTGATGAATCATCTTTATCTCATGATTGTTACGTTACCCTTCTTGGTGATCACCGTGCCATCCTGCATAGTAGCTCTCACGATGTACACGTAAACCCCTACTGGTTGTTTCTGACCACTCATGGTACCATCCCAACCCTGACGTTGGTCTTTGGATGTGAATACCAACTGACCCCACTGGTTGTAGATTCTGAATTCGAGTTGTGCGATTGCTGTTGAGTACACATACTCGATATCATTTATACCGTCACCATTCGGGCTGAAGAGATTTGGAACATAGATGTTGTTGCCTTGCGGGTTGGTTGTTTTACCTGTTACCGCTGTAGACAATGCACTGGTTTCACAGTCTGATGCTCCGATAGCTCTTACCTGTATGGTTGCGCTCTGGTTAGGCTGCAGGCCTGTTACGGTATGTGTAGTACCATTAGCACCTGAGCTTGGTGGTATGAATGTCACACCGTTGTTCAGTGTTACTTCATAACGTTGAGCTCCGGTTACTGGTGACCAGCGGAAAGTAATAGTAGTGGCTGTTGTATTATCCACGGTTACTACTGGTGCTGGAAGCGGCTGTGCTATAGCTACCTGTACTATTGTTCTTTGTCCTGCACTGATACAACCACCGGTTGTAAATGCTTCCACATAGTAAGTAGTAGCGGTATTCAATGCTGGTGTTACAAATGTTGCACCTGTGAATATTGGGATACCACCTGTTGCGACACTGTACCAGCGGAAGTCTACCCCTGTTGTTGTTGAAGCAGCAGTGAGTGTGGCTGTTTTACCTGGGCATACACCCGCATCGTTTCCGGTAATTGTTGGTTTACCTGGTGCCGGAGTAGCTTCTACGCTCACCGCTGTACGTGTTGGGCTAGAACAGCCATTGCTGTTGGTTGCTTCCAGGTAATACATCTGGTTTGCATTTACAGGAGGTGTTATATAAGAAGCTCCCGTAGCTACTGCTGTTCCTCCAACGGCAGTGGTGTACCATTTGTATGTGAGCGTAGCATCCGGATTCAGTGCATTCAGTGTAACTGTTTGACCAGGGCAAGCCTGCAGGGTTGCATTTGCAACTGCCGGTGCTGATGGTGACGGATTCACTGATACATTTACCTGTGTTCTGCTGGCGCTTACACAACCACCGCTGGTAGACGCTTCCAGGTAGTATACTGCATTTGTAGTAGGCCTGATGGTAAAGTCGCCTCCGGTGAATACTGGTGTACCACCATGGAGAACAGTGTACCATTTGTAGATGACACCTGGTTGTTTGTTTTTCGCACTCAACACACCGGTTTGACCGCTGCATATAGTGATCGGATCAGCCAGCGGTGCATCTATTGTGCTGACTACTGTTGCTGTTAATCCTTTGCGTGCGCTGCTGCATCCGGCACTGTTCAATGCTTCGAGGTAGAAGACAGTTGTTTGTGCGAGTGCTGCAGTAGTATAAGCTGTGCCCGTAGCCAGGAGGGTGCCGTTAGACGGAGCATCAAACCAGCGATACGTCATTGTCGCATCAGGATTCTTAATAGTGAATGTAGCTGTACCACCTATGCAGGTAACCACATTATCCAGATCTACTGTTGGAATTGGCGGAGCCGGATCAACCGTTACATTTACCGCAGTTCTTGTAGAGCTGGAGCAGCCGCTGCCCAGGTTCGCCTGTACATAATAAGTAGTATTCTTAGTGATGACAGGTACACTGTACACCGCTCCGGTAAAGAGCAATGAACCGTTTGTAGCCGCATCGTACCACTGGTAGGTAATGTTAGGCAGTATTGTTTTCACGGCTACGGTAACACCTGTACCAGCACATGTTTTGAGAGAGGATGCTACTACATCTGGTGCATTTGGTGCTACTACCACTGTTACGGTAGCTTTCACTCTATCAGATGGGTTACCACATTGACCAGTGGTACCTGTTGCTTCCACCCAGAAGTCCATGCTGGTGTTCAGCGGATTCGTAGTAAATATTGGTCCAGTGAATACTGCTGTTCCACCGGTAGCCTGAGTATACCATTTGTAAGTGATACCATTGGTTGCTGAAGTTACGCGGAGCGTAGCCGTAGTTCCCTGACAAGCTGTAACTGCGTTGGATTCCAGTATTGGTGTCGGTGCTTTTCCTACACCGATAGATACCTTCGTTCTCAATGTACTGCTACAGTTACCGTTGCTGGCTTCAGCGTAGAAATCAGTGCTGACATTTAATGCGCCTGTTGGGAAGCTGATACCTGTGAACAGCAAGTTGCCGGCGGTGGCAGCATCGAACCAGCGGTAGGTTGTACCTGCAACCGGATCTTTAATAGAGAGTGTTACACTTCCGCCCTGACAAACGAACAGGGAAGTTGCGGTTATTACCGGTGCTGTTGGTATGCTGTTCACCTTGATGGTAGCGCTGGACCTGGTGGCGCTTGGGCAGCCTCCATTTACCAATGCCTGTACATAGTAGGTGACGGTGCTGTCGAGGGCAGTAATGTTAAATACTGGTCCTTCGAATACCATTGTACCACCGGTGGCTGCATTGAACCATTGGTAGGTAGTACCTGCCGCTGGGCTTTGAATGGCCAGCGAAGCGCTTTGACCGATACAGCCCTGAACATTATTGCTTACCAGGGTTGGAGCCGCCGGTACTGGCACCACATTTACTTTCACAGCAGCACGTACAGATGGCTTACCACATTTCGAAGTATCACCGATAGCTTCTACATAGAAGGTTGCATTTGCATTGATTGCTCCGGTAGTGTAAATCGGACCAGTGAATATAGCGGTACCGCCTGTGGCTGTATTGTACCATTTGTAAGTGATGTTATTTACAGAAGAAGTAACCTTCAGCACTGCAGTACCACCCTGACAAACCGTTACATTATTAGATTCCAGGATCGGAGTTGGTGCTACACCCACACCTATGGACACCTTGGTCCTGGTAGCGCTGTTACATCCACCTGCTGATGCTTCTGCATAGAAGTCTGCAGATGCTGTAAGACCTCTTACCACGTAAACCGGTCCGGTGAATAATAACGTACCGCCATTGGCCGCATTGTACCAGCGATAAGTGAGTGTGTTATCTGCATTCTGAACTGTTAATGTGGTGGTGTCGCCTACACAGATGCTGATAGCGGAAGCTGCAATGATCGGCACTGGCACATCACGTACGGTTACCGTTACTGTCTTCGCATTTGCAGCTGTATTAGCGCATCTGTTATCTCCTTCTACTGTAACATAGTAAGAAGTATTAGCTGTTATCAACGCAGTGGTATATGCAGGACCGGTAAACAGTAAGGTGGTCAGACTTGCATCTTTATACCATTTGAAGATTGGGTTGGTAACAGTAGTGCTGGTAGCCGTCAGTTTCACAGTACTGTTTGCGCAGATAGTGGTATCCGCCAGTATGATGTCGGCAGCAGTTGCACCGGCACTCACCGTTACTTTGACTGCTTTCAGTGCACCAGCAGGGGTTTCACACTTACCGGCATTGCTTACACTCACATAGTAGGTGTATGTTCCGGTAGCTAATCCGGAGATCGTTAATACACCCGCTGCACTTACACCCTGTGTGATCGGACCCGTTTTATCAGGATTTGCATACCATTTAAACACTGGGTTCTGAACAGTAGTGCTGGTTGGTGTTAATACCGCCACACCACCTGCACAGATTGCCTTATCAGCTACCTGTATGTCGGCTGCTGTGGATGCGCTGTCTACGGTAAGCATGATCTTCACGCGTCCGCTGTCGTTCGCACAGTTACCCGCATTCACCGCTTCTACATAGAAGTTATAAGTACCAGCCTGCAGATTTGCCGGCGTAGTGTATGTATTATTGTTTGATAACAGTTTAGCACCACCGGTAGCTGCGTCGTACCAGTTGAACTGAACACCGGCCACAGCTTTCACGCTGAGGGTTACAGGTGTATTCAGACAGGTAGATACGTTGTTGCTTACTGGTACAGGTATGGATGGTATTCCTTTTACAATTACCTGAACAGGTGCAGAAGCACTTCCTGTACAACCATTCCTGGTAGCTCTTACGAAGTAAGTATACGTACCGGAATCGAGGGTAGTTGGTGTTACAAATGCTATGCTATCAAGCAAGCGGTTACCCTGACTATTGTACCAGCTGTAAACAACACCCTGTGCAGGATTCGCTACACTGAGTGTAGCTTGTTTGCCTTTACATATGGTGGCGTTATTAGACTGTACTTTAGGTTGTACAATTGCACGCTGTGCATAATTGAAGTCTACTGCTGTCAGCGCACCGATGATACCGGATTTCAGTTTCACTTCCACCGCATCAAAGGCTTTCGTTGGTACGAAGGACAGTAATGCACCTCTGCTACCACTGAGCAGATCCAGGTGGAGGATCGGATTAGATACCAGTACGGAGTCGCCCGCAGTATTACCGTTGTATGTTGTCAGCTGGATGCTGGCAAGTACTGCGGCAGAAAGCACCTGGCCTGGGTTAGACAGCATCACTCTCACGGTATCGCCTGGTGTAGACAAACCAGTGAATGTTGCTTTTTCGAATACGCTGGCGTTAACTGCGCCGAGGTTGATAACCAGGGAAGCAGCGGTGTTTTTGTTATTATCCACGGCAAGGGCTGGGTTATAAACGTTACCGAGTATTAACAAACCAGATCCACCGATCGTTTGACCAGTTGCGCCTTCGCAAGGCACGATATCCAGGTTGCTGTTAACAGTAAGCGCATTCACCGCTACTCTTGCTGACTTACAGGTAGCTGCTCCCGGCAGGGCTGCTTCTACCCAATAAGTGATAGTGCCTACTACATTAGATGCCGGAGGCGCAAATGTTGATCCTTTAAATAAGGTATCAGTACTTGTCTGACTGGCGAACCAGAAGAACTGTGCATTTGCGGAAGCCGCACTTGCTCTGAACACTGGTTGCTGACCTACTACCACAGTATCTGTTGTTGGAGATACAGTAGGCGGAGCCAATGCCGTGGCAGTGTTAACAGTTACTGCAGTTCTTGTAGCAGATACTGTATTACAGCTGTCGTTCTTAGCTTCCACATAGTAGATTGCCTTAGCAGTTACGTTCACCACTTTATAAGTGAAGCCACTGTCTGTATTCAGCTTAGTACCACCTGCTGCCACGTTGTACCATGCGTAGGTGTAACCTTTCACTGGATTGACTACTGCGAGTACCGCATCTGAACCGGTACATACATCCACATTGGCAGATTGTACCTGTGGAGCTGCTGGTGCTGCAGTTACTTTCACATCTACTCTTGCACGTCCTTTACTTGCACAACCATTTCTGAACGCTTCCACAAAGAAGGTAGTGTCCTTGGTGAGGGTGCCAGTAGTAAGGGATACGCCATCTTTTCCTGTAAGGTAAATACCGTTGCTGTTGTACCAGCGATAAGTAATTCCTGCTACAGGATCCTGCACATTCAATGTTGCCGTATTTCCTGCGCAAACTGTTACCTGGGCAGCCTGTACTTTTGGCGCTACCAGTGCACGTTGTGCGTAGTTAAAGTCTATTGTTGTTAATGCTCCTACTATACCTGATTTCAGTTTCACTTCTATTGCATCAAATGCTTTCGTTGGTACGAATTCGACGATAGCTTGTTTACTGTTATTCAGGAGTGTGAGTTTAATAAGCGGATTGTTTATTGCCACAGAATCACCAGGTGTGTTACCATTATAAGTGGTTAACTGAACACCGCCTAATACTGCTGCAGAAAGTATCTGGCTTGGATTAGAAAGTAATACTCTTACTGTATCACCCAGAGAAGATACTCCATTGAATTTAGCTCTCTGCCATACCTGTGCATTCAGTGCACCGAGGTTGATGACCAGGGAAGATGCGGTGCTTGCATCGTTATCAACTGACAGGGCAGGATTGTAAACATTGCCCAGTATCAGCAATCCGCTGCCACCAATTGTTTGAGTAGTTGCACCTTCGCAAGGCACTTGCGTGAACGGACCAGCAGGTATTGTTACCACCACTGCAGGCACTCTTATTGACTTACAGGTTGTACCACCCGTTAACGCCGCTTCTACCCAGTAAGTAACCGTACCCAGTGTGTTACTGATTGGCGGTGTAAATACTGGTCCTGTAAACAGACTGTCATTGCCAGCCTGACTACCATACCATTTAAAGATCACATTTGCCGCATTGGAAGTAGCTGTGAGTACACCCTGTGTACCGATCACCACTGAATCCGGATTTGGAATAACGGTTGGCGCACTTAAAGAAGTGGACAGTTTAACACTGATGGCTTGTCTTGCAGACGCTGCGCCACAGCTGCTCACTGCTTCTACGTAGAAGATGGTATCTCTGCTAACCGCAGGTACTCTGAATACAAAACCACTGTCTGTGTTCAGCTTGGTACCACCTGTTGCTACATTGTACCAGTTATACCTGAGCTGACGGTCAGGGTTAGTTACCTGCAATACTGCATCTGAACCAGGACAAATATTAACAGTAGCCGGAGCTCCAGGCACTGCTGGTGCAGGAGACACGGTCACGCTTACCGGGATGCGTTCTGGGTTTGGACAGTTGTTAGGTCCCCCGAGTACCGCTACATAGTAAGTGATTTTTCCTGCTGTTCTCAGCGTATCGGTAGTATAAGTAGCCTGTGTGCTTAATACAGTAGTGCTGGTAGAATCAGCATACCAGCGCACAAACGTACCAGCTGCCGGTGTTACGGAGAGGGTAGCTTTATTGTTTATGCAAACACTTGCCCCAGTTGTATTGACAGTTGGTTTAGGATAGAAGATCCGTGCGCCATAGATGTCAATTGAGTTCAGTAGATTAAGTACACCTGTCAATCTTACTTCTATACGATCGTAAGCACCAGGTGCTGTTATAGTGGCTGCAAACTGCTGTCCGTTGAGCAGACGTAAAGTAAGCAGTCTGGATAATGTATCTGCTTTAACCAGCGTATTGTTATTGTACAATGAAATCAGCGTACCACCCAGCAAACTTACATCAGCCAGTCCCACAGAGGTAGCCAGACGAATCTGGATACTGTCGGTAGCCTTACCTGGGTTCGGGAATATCAACTGTTGGTAAACTGATCCACCCAGTAATCCTACAGGGATAGACAATCTGGTGAAGTTTGTCTGAAGGCTGTCAATATCATTTGTAGGTCCATTTACGCTACATAGTATACAACCCAGCGTAGTTCCTGAATTCTGGCTGGTTGGAACGTTACAATCCGGAGACGGAATAACTGGTCCTGTTACCACCACATGTACAGGTACGCGTGCAGATGAGCAGGCGCCTGTAATCTGGATAGCTGCGTAGTAGGTATATGTACCTGGATTATTGAATGGTCCTACCTGGATAGAAGCACCTGTTCCTACTGGTATGGTGGAAGTTGAATCACTATACCATACGATAGTAGCATTTCCACCTATTACCGGTGTAGCTGACAACGTGGCTTTCACACCAGTTTGTACTACTACATCTCCGGTTACTACAGGTGCGGCAGGAGCGGTTACTACCTGTACTTTTGCTGCTTTCAGTGCACCTGCAGGGTTTTCACACTGACCGGTACCGGATACGCTTACATAGTAAGTATAGTTACCTGCTGTCAGACCAGTGATAGTCAGTTTACCAGTACTGTCGAGCGCGTAGCTTACTGCACCATTTACCAGACCATTTGTTATTGGCGATGTTTTATTAGCATCCTTGTACCATTTGAATACTGGTGCAGTAACACCTGTTGCTGTTGGTGTGAGTACTGCAGGACTGCTGGTGCAGGCAATAGTAGTATCTGCTACTGTAATGTTGCCCGCGTTGCTTAACGGATTAACGATAACAGTAACCGGTATACGATTAGGATTAGCACAACCACTTGCACTTACTGCTTGCGCATAGTAAACAAATGTGCCTGCTGTTTTCAGAGTATCAGTAGTAAATGTACTGAGTGTGCTGAGTATAGCCGGAGAAGTAGAATCTGCATACCAGCGAACAGTGGTACCAGCTGATGGAGTAGCTGTTAATACTGCAGGTTGACCAGCGCAGATCGTTACACTCTTAGCTGTAATTGTGGGATCCGGTACTACTGAACGAACGTTATAAATATCCAGTGAGTTCAACAGATTAGCAACACCAGTGAGTTTCACTTCCACCTTGTTGAAGGCGCCACCTGCTGCTACTGTTGCGGTATAACGGGTACCACTCAGTAATCTTAAAGTAAGTAATTGTGATAAGGTATGTGTGCTTACAACTGTGGTGTTATTGTATACAGTTATTACTGCACCACCGAGCAATGAAACATCTGCCAATCCACCTGGTGAAGCCAGATCGAAACGGATACTATCTGCTCCTGCACCATTGGTTGGGAAGATCAGTTGCTGGAATACAGAACCGCCCAGTAAACCTACTGGAATATTCAAACGGGTGAAGTTGCTATTGACAGAGTCAATATCATTTGTTGGGTTCACTACACTACACAGTATGCATCCCAGGGTAGTTCCTGTTACCTGACTGGTAGGCACATTACAGCTGGTTGGTATCACCGGACCAGTTACTGTAATGGTGATTGGCAGGCGGCGGGATAAACAGCCCCCCGCCAGGCTATCGCCTGCATAATAAATATATACTCCCGGATTTGTAAACGGCGGCAATGTAATTGAATTACCTGTGGCTATTGCTGCCTTTGTGGTATCGCTGTACCATACTACTGTAGCACCCGGAGCAGGGGATGCCACTAAAGTGAGTGGCAATCCTGTGGTGATGGTGTAGCTCTGTACAACGGTAGGCGGAGCAGGTGCACCTGTTACATTGATTGTAGCAGGTTTCAGATTACCGGCTGCATTTTCACAGCGGTTAGTGCCGGATACACTTACATAGTAAGTATGGCTGCCCTGTGTTAAACCAGTAACAGTAAGTTTACCAGCCGCATCGATGGTGAAAGTAGCACCACCTATTACGGTACCGTTTATAATCGGACTTGTTTTGTTTGCATTTGCATACCATGTAAATACTGGAGTAGTTACACCGGCTGCTGTTGGAATCAGTACTGCTGCACTTCCGCCGCAGGTTGCTGTAGTATCTGTTACAGTAATATCAGCTGGTGAGCCCAGTGGGTTTACAGTAACGGTAACCGGTATACGTTCTGGGTTTGGACAGGTACCATCTACTACTTGTACGTAGTAAGTGAAGGTGCCTGCTGTTTTCAGACTATCTGTAGTATAAGTAGGTTGATTGCTGAGAGAAGCACCGCCAGTAGAATCTTTATACCACTGAACCGTAGTTCCGGCTGCTGGGGTAGCGGTGAGTGCTGCTGGTTGACCAATACATACCGTTACGCTGTTCGCGGTAATAGTTGGATTCGGTCCTACTGCACGTACATTATAAATATCCAGTGAGTTCAGCAGATTAGCGACACCGGTGAGTTTCACTTCCACCTTATTGAAGGCGCCACCTGCTGCTACTGTTGCAGTATAACGGCTACCACTCAGTAATCTTAAAGTAAGTAATTGTGATAAGGTATGTGTGCTTACAACTGTGTTGTTATTGTATACGGTTATCACTGCACCACCGAGCAAGGAAACATCTGCCAGTCCACCTGGTGAAGCCAGATCAAAGCGGATGCTGTCTGTTCCTGCACCATTGGTTGGGAAGATCAGTTGCTGGAAGACAGAACCACCGAGTAAGCCTACCGGTATATTCAGGCGGGCGAAGTTGGTCAGATCTGCGTCGATGTCGTTGGTTGGATTCACTACACTACACAGTACACAACCCAGGGTTGTTCCTGTTACCTGGCTGGTTGGTACGTTACAACTGGTTGGGATTACCGGACCAGTTACAGTGACAGTGATCAGCAGGCGGTTAGAGATACAACCACCTGGTAAGCTATCACCAGCAAAATATTTATAGACACCTGGTGTGCTAAATGGAGGCAGTGTAATAGAACTACCACTGCCAATAGAAGCCAGGGTGGTATCGCTATACCATACTACCGTAGCACCTGGAGCAGGAGACGCTACTAAAGTCAGCGGCAATCCTGTGGTGACAGTATATGTTTGAACCAATGTAGGAGGAGCCGGTGCACTGGTTACCTTGATAGTAGCTGCTTTCAGGCTGCCTGCCGCGTTTTCACAACGGTTGGTACCTGATACGCTTACATAATAAGTGTGATTACCTGGAGTAAGACCGGTTACACGCAGAATACCTGAAGCATCGATCGTGAAGGTAGCACCACCTATTACAGTACCATTTATAATCGGACTTGTTTTGTTTGCATTTGCATACCATTTGAATACGGGTGTAGTTACACCGGCGGCTGTTGGTGTCAGCACTGCGGTTGCACTTCCACATGTAGTGGTGGTATCAGCTACTGTAATGTCTGCTGGTGAACCCAGTGGGTTTACAGTAACAGTAACTGGTATACGTTCTGGATTTGGACAGGTACCATCTACTACTTGTACGTAGTAAGTAAAGGTGCCTGCTGTTTTCAGACTATCAGTAGTATAAGTAGGCTGGTTGCTGAGAGAAGCACCACCAGTAGAATCTTTATACCACTGAACGGTGGTTCCGGCTGCTGGGGTAGCAGTAAACACTGCAGGCAGACCAGCGCATACTGTTACGTTGCTCGCGGTAATGGTTGGATTTGGTCCAACTGCGCGTACATTATATATATCCAGTGAGTTCAGCAGATTAGCTACACCGGTGAGTTTTACTTCTACCTTATTATAGGCGCCACCTGCTGCTACTGATGCGGTATAACGGGTACCACTCAGTAATCTTAAAGTAAGTAATTGTGATAAGGTATGTGTGCTTACAACTGTGTTGTTATTGTATACGGTTATCACTGCACCACCGAGCAATGAAACATCTGCTAATCCACCTGGTGATGCCAAATCGAAGCGGATGCTGTCTGTTCCTGCTCCATTAGCTGGGAAGATCAGTTGTTGGAATACAGAGCCTCCGAGTAAGCCTACCGGTATATTCAGGCGGGCGAAGTTGGTCAGATCTGCATCAATATCGTTGGTTGGATTTACCACGCTACACAGTACACAACCCAGGGTAGTTCCTGTTACCTGGCTGGTTGGTACATTACAACTGGTTGGGATTACCGGACCAGTTACGGTAACGGTTACTAACAGGCGGTTAGAAATACAGCCACCTGGCAAGCTATCACCAGCAAAATATTTGTAGACACCTGGTGTGCTAAATGGAGGCAGCGTGATAGAACTACCACTGCCAATGGAAGCTTTGGTAGTATCGCTGTACCATAATACGGTAGCACCCGGGGCAGGGGAGGCCACTAATGTAAGTGGTAATCCTGTGGTGACAGTATATGTTTGTATCAATGTAGGAGGAGCCGGTGTGCTGGTTACTTTGATAGTAGCTGCTTTCAGGCTGCCTGCTGCATTTTCACAACGGTTGGTACCGGATACACTTGCATAATAGGTATAATTACCAGGAGCCAGACCAGTAACGCTGAGTTTACCGGTGCTGTCTATTGCAAATGTAGCAGCACCTATAACGGTACCGTTAATGATTGGAGTGGTTTTATTGGCATTTGCATACCATTTGAATACAGGTGCGGTTACACCGGCAGCTGTAGGTGTAATCACAGCAGCAGCACTACCACAAGTGGTGGTAGTATCCGGCAGTGTAATATCTGCAGCAGTTCCCAAAGGATTAACGGTTACCACTACTGGTATCCTTTCCGGATTGTTACATACACTGGCACCTGAACCGTCTACCACCTGTACAAAGTAAGTCACTTTACCAGGCGTATTTAATGCGGTAGTAGTATAGGTAGGCTGATTACTCAGTGAGGTGGTGGTAGTAGAATCCGCAAACCATAATACGCTTGTGCCGGCGGCTGGTGTTACGGACAAAGTTGCCGTTGAACCAACACAGGTAGTAAAGCCATTTGGTGTAATCGTCGGATTTGCACCTACAGCGCGCACACCATATATCTGCAATGCATTCAGCAAATTGAGGGTGCCGGTCATGAGGATTTGCACACGATCGTAAGGTCCGGTTGCCGGGATGCTTACGCTATAGCGTGTACTGCTCAGCAAGCGTAAGGTCAGCAGCTGGGAGAGCGTATCTCTTCTTATAACCGTGGTACCATTTGCGATAGTAATGATAGTACCTCCGAGCAGACTTACATTGGCGAGTGGAGCACTTGTGCCAAGTTCTATCCGGATGCTGTCTGTTGCTGCACCTATGGCCGGGAATATCAGTTGCTGATAAACCGATCCACCCAACAATCCTACTGGAAGATTGAGTTGGGTGAAATTGTTCGGGTTCACATCAATATCGTTGGTTGGATTATCCACACTACACAGTACGCAACCCAGGGTAGTTCCTGTTACCTGACTGTTAGGAACATTACATCCTCCGGTAGTTACCGGACCTGTAACTGTTACGACTACTGGCACGCGATAAGATTCGCAACCACCGGTAAGACGTACACCTGCGTAGAAAGTATAGGTACCAGGTGTACTGAACGGTCCTACCTGGAAGGAAGTACCTGAACCAATAGATGCCTGGGTGGTATCACTGTACCAAACAATAGTGGCGCCGGGAACCGGAGCTGCGGTCAGGGTTACTGTCTGACCGGTTGGAACGGAGAAGGCTGGCGCTACCGATGCCGGAGCTGGGCCGGTGCCTACTGTTACAGTCGCTTGTTTGAGTGTATTCGCTGCATTTTCACAATGATTGCTATCTGTTACACTTACAAAATAGTTATAAGTACCAACCGCTAGACCGGTAATAGATAATCTGCCAGTAGTATCGATAGTGTATGTTACAGCGCCTTCCACCAGACCATTTGTGATAGCGGTGGTTTTGGCAGCATCTTTATACCATTTGAATACCGGCTTTG
The DNA here is from genome assembly GCF_056399985.1 of Chitinophaga sp. 01L420. NCBI lineage: Bacteria > Pseudomonadati > Bacteroidota > Chitinophagia > Chitinophagales > Chitinophagaceae > Chitinophaga > Chitinophaga sp. 01L420. The sequence goes on along the minus strand of NZ_JBFTSK010000007.1, from coordinate 107,015 downwards.
TGTTAGCGGTAGTAGAAGTAGGAGTGATCCTGGCCGTATCACCGGGACAGGAAGCAGTATTTGCCGGTACCGTAATATCTGCAGCAGTTGCGAAGTTGTTCACTTTTACAGTTACCAGTGTTTTGGCCGATTCTGTAGAACAATTCAATCTTTTAGCGGATACATAATAGCGGAAAGTTCCGATGGCATTCACCGGGGGGCTGTAGCTGGTGCTATTGGAAGCAACAACTGTAGTTTGGGTAGAGTCGTACCAGGTATAAGTAAGTCCAGGATCGGGACTAGTCACATTCAAGGTAATCGCCGAATTCAAACAGGTGGTTCGTAGTACCCCACTGTTCGTTGCCGGACCTGCCGGGTATCGCTGTATTTCATGCACCCGCAGAGTCGATAGCGCTCCTGCGAGGACTGAACCTAGCAACACCTCAACTCGATCGAAAGGTGCGGAAGCCTGAAAAGAAAGTGATTGCAATCCGCTTCCATCTCCAAGCAAAGTCAGGTTCAGGAAGTTACTGGATGCGGTGATATTATCTACTACAGTAGGTCCGTTGTATGTAATGATTTTAACGGAGCCTAATACCTGTAATGTAATGAGAGAAGATGGGATAGACATCACTATCCGAACAGAATCTCCGAGTTTAGAAAGACCGGGATATACAGCTGTTACCTGGGCGCTGCTGTTTAACAGACCAACTGCGCTGGACAGCGTAGCAAAATTTGCGGGAGTTATAATACCGTCACCTGCCTGTGCAGGGTTCGTTACACTTCCCAGTGCTCCGATAGAACCAGTAACGCCGGAAAGGACATCAATGGGTACATCGCAGGCGATGGTGCTGACAGCGGGTACGTTATAATAAGCGGAGAATACGTTTATGCTGCCTGCCACACCGGCCAATCCACCATCCACAGTTACACGTACTCTATCATAAGTTACTCCTGGAGCAACCAGGAATATTTCTGCCTGATTACCGCTGGCAAGGAGTGTTAATGTTGCCTCATTTGCAAATGCAGTATCTCCAACGGGAGTGGATCCGTTAAAAGCTTGTACATATACACCTCCTAACAACTGCAATGATACCAGACCACCCAAGTTGCCGGCAGATCCGATTTTTACTATTGCAGGAGCATTATTAGTTACAGGAGCAGGGAAAATCAGGTCCTGAGATTCCGTAGCTCCCAGCAGGGTTATCAAAGTATTAATAGTTGATGCCGTATTCAGGTTGCCGTCTACCGCCTGGCCGGGGCTGGCTACATTACAGCCGAGGCACAATCCGGATGCCCTGTTCACCTGGGTGTTGGCATATACTCTTGTCGTATATGTCTGCGCCGAGCTCTCTTTAGCGCTTATACCAAAAAGGAGTAGTAATACCAGCAGACTTTTCCAGGCCAGCGAACTGGCTCCACGACAGGTATAAGCGAGACTGGTTTTAACAGTAGCCGTTCCCTTTGGGTGAGGGAGACAAAAAAGAGCAGTAAAAGGGCTATTAGGAGTAGCTTTTGAATGCATAGCATCAAATATTTGAATAAAAATTGTTCAGTTTCATTGCGATACAACAAAACTCTATTGGAGGCAGGTAGGTTAGGAATGTCTTGGGGAAAGGATACTGGTTGATAAAAAAGTATGCTTCCTTGCGGTTATTTGTTAAAAGAATGTTACAAAAACGCTACGAATGTATATTTAAGGGGTGGTTTACGGAAGGGTCTTTTCATTCATTATTTTTTCACGGTTCACTTTGTTCAATATGCATTTATCCCGTTCATTTCGTTCATTTCAAATTATCGAAATGCGATAATTGAAGCGGAATTTGCTCTGATCAGATTACCAAATGGTAAGAACTTCTTTTTTTTAAGCAGCCACAGCAAAATAATTGTGAAATACTACCGCACAATTACAACACAAAAAAATAATATATTAATATATTTTATATAATAATATTATATTGTACCACTCATATTTATATATGATATTCATCTAACAATTATAGAGCGCGCAAATCTTATTATTTTAATTTATATATATAATTCAATTTAATGTCTTCTGTTCATTTTGTTCATTCGCTCTTTGCAAAATCTAAACGCAAATAGCATACGTACTTAAACTAGTACCGACAATTCGAAAATCCATTTTATTGTCCCCTATGATTGATCTATCCTATGACTTTATCGTCACCTTGCAGAATGAAGTTTTGCGCAGGTTCGGTGTTGAAGTCATACTACCAGGAGATTGCAAACATCTCTCTCAGTCCATATTGGATGACACCACGAAACTGGTGAGCGAAACTACGCTCAAAAGGGTGTTTGGTTTTGCTGTGGCTCAACACAGCTTCTCCAGATACACCTTAAATACACTTTCGCAATACTGTCAGTATAAAGACTGGGAAGATTTTCAGCAACATCATTACAGGATGCTCAATAATGAGCCGGTTTCTTCTACTGAAACCGCTACTGTTCCGGTATTTGACACCACGAAATGGCTTGRCTTAAAAAGCAAGGCGGATGCTGTTTCCCATTACACCATCCTCACCCTCAAAAACCGCTCTGGCATAGCCTACCCGTACACCGTACACCGGCCATTCTGCAATGCACATATCGAAAAGTTCCTGGAAAGCGATTATGCGGCCACCGCTTTAATTGCTCCTTCCGGCTGGGGTAAGTCGCTTGCACTCGTACACCTGGCAGAACATTGCTGGTTTGGGAAAGAAGCCCGGTATAAAAGAGATGTTTGCTGGTTTATTCATGCACATGCCGCCGGTAGCCTGTTACTCAAAGGATTTTCACTCTCCACCTGGCTGGACAACCAGATGAACCTGGGCAACGGAGAAAACTTCCGGGAATACTTCTCCAGTCACTTCGACAAAAAAGGAGGACGCCTTATATTAATAATAGACGGTTTCGATGAAATTGCAGTAGCAGGTGAAAAACTCCGTTTGCTATATTCAAAGCTGGAAGACTTCGTATACTCCAACGATCTGTACCCATGGGTGAAAGTGATCCTTTCTATCCGGAGCAGTACCTGGGCGGAAATATTCCAGCACTCCCAACAATACCCCGCCTTCCGGCGTTACTGGTACCTCGGCGCCGAAATGGACGAAGAAACCAATATCAATATGCCCCGGCTAACGGAGCAGGAAGTGAAGTCCATATTATATAACCATCAGTTTGACCCCGCAACAGTGCGGTTATTCTCTGAAAATTTTCTGCAGAAGTTAAGGTATCCATATTATCTGCAGTTGTTCTGCCAGTTAAACAGCGGTCCTGATCAGACATTTGTAGATGAACACCTCAGCCTATTCGAAATTGTTTCGCGATTCATTCAAAACCGTGTGTTCAACTCGCAAAGCAATTCTTTCAAAATAAAAATCATTGAGAAATTATTGACCCTGTTAGATCTTGGCAGAACCGGGATCTATACAGACAAAAACCTGCTACTCACCCAAAACGCTGAACTATTTCCTGCCTATAAAGAATTACTGGCAGATAATATATTGGTGGAAGAAAATCTGAGCCAGGAAATCATGTTCAATGTGAAGGTGCGCTTCGCCCATACCATGTTGCTCGAATATTTTGTGGCCATGCATTACCTGAAACAGAATGGCCAGGAAATAAATGAAGGATTGCTCATGGCTATACTGGATCATTTGCCGCAATCACCCTATCGTATTGGCGTATTCAGATGGCTGTTACGCTATGCCATCAACCACGCACAGATAGATGGGATCATCAAAATGTTGCATTTACCATTATCCAATATAGAAAAATCCCATCTGCTGGAATACCTTGTACTACACTACCAGCATGATGGTAATAACCAGGGAGAACTGAAATCTATCTTCCCGGCAGGCTTCTTTAAAAAGAATCCAATTGGCCCTTTCATCAGTGATGAATTTATTCATTTCAGAAAACGGAAGGTGCTAACGGCGCTGCTGGGACTGGCGGAAGCCCGGGAAGATAAACTTAAAATCCGGAGCAAACTTTTCACCATGGCCCTGCTGCAACTGGATGCAGAGCAATGTGAAGTAGAGCTTAACAATATTAAAAAGATATATGCTGCAGACGAATTTGAAGATGAACTGTGGGTAACTCCTTATGAAATACAATTGTTCATTTACGAATTCCTCAAGTTTGGTATTGTGAATGAAGATATCAGGGAAAAGATCTACAATTATTTCCGTTACTGGACCGGCACCAGTGGTGGTAAAAAACCAATTTCAGAACCACAGGAAATTGTGTTCCGGAATATGGGCATTGTATTTACCCTGCTGGAAGACAACGAACATCTCCTCAGTTTTACCACCCGTATATTTGAAACATATCCTTCTTTACAACATCGCAAAACAGATTCACTACGTCTGATGCTGCTCTGCTGGCAGGCACAAGCCTACCTGGGACTGGGACAAACGGCATCGGCTGCACGTATTTGCAGACATACCGACCAGGTCATTAAAAAATACTCCGCCGACTATTTCGGTGGTAAGTACCTCGAATCTGTTCAGAAACTATTGTATGCCGGTGTTTATTTTAATGAACATGAATTTAATAAGGCCATCCGTACTGCTGAAACTGCCGTGGAAAATGCACAAAAACTGGATTTCAAAGTATTGGCACTAATGAATTTTGGTCTGTTGAATAAGATCTATCAGCAACTGCAGATGGATAAACAGAAAAATGATACCGTACAGCAAATAGAGCTCATCAGAAAAAGTACCTCCTTTAAACAAGCTGTTTCGAATTTTGCTAGGTGATTATGGCATAATTTTGCTTTATTGCGTAGCATAATGGCCATTGACGAAAGCAAATACTCGAGGGGACAGTTGTTACTGCTCAATTTATTGAGCCTGTTGACTTTATTACTCCTGGCCCCCTACATCAACCGCTTTGTTCCACCGCTGGTGGCCAATGGTTGGCATGTGGACCTGCTGGCATCTGTAGTCCTGAGCTTTTTTGTGGTATTCCTCTTTCGCTGGATATTCAGACCACTTATTATTCCCGTGTTTTTATTGGTTTGTGGCGTAATGGTATTTAATAAATATACCGACCGCTATACTTTCAACAATGTCATCAACGACTATAAGGGGATGGTGCAGGGAAACCTTGGCGCCAAAGACAGCAAGCAGCTGGATATCCTCAGTCTTTACCCCAGAAGGGTAGAGAGCTACCGCGATAAAACGGTCAGAGGTATGCGGGAAAAAATCAACTTCCAGGATTCCGTGGTCCGTAATTTCTCCGTAAAACATTCCCTGGATTATTATGACCAATACTTTTATAAATACGGGAAAGTAACCCGGTTCCTTTCCCTGTTTCGCTATATCAACAGCCACTTTAAATATGTACTCGACTCCCGGCGTGATGAATATTTTGCCACACCACAGGAAACCATAGAAAATGGTTTAGGCGGCGACTGCGATGACCACTCCATATTAATGACCTCCTGTTTACAGTCTATCGGTGCCCGTTGCCGTATTGTGCTGGTGAAAGGACATGCCTATCCGGAACTCTACTGCGGCGACCGCGAAGATTTTGAAATCATGAAGCAAGCCATCATCACGCTTTTCCCCAAGCCCATGGTGACCGAAATATATTATCACGAACTGAAAGGGGAGTATTGGATTAACCTGGATTATACTGCCCGTCATCCGGGTGGACCATACATGAACGATAAAGTTTATGCACTGATTGAGCTCTGATCCTTAAATTTGTCACATGAGTCAATTTACCCGCCTCCGGAAGTATCATAGCTTTTTTCGATTTAAAAAGGACTTCGAACAGTATAGTTTAAAGAGTGCCAAGAGCTACGAGCTGATTCTACATTGGTTACACAGCAAGATGAACCGGCAGCAATTTCTCCTGCTTTCCGGTATACTAGTGGGATGCAGTGCTGGTTTAGCGGGAGTGATTTTGAAAAGCCTGGTCCATTATATACATTATGTTATCACCTACAAAGTTCATTTCAGTACACAGATCATTTTTTATATGGTGTTCCCTTTCCTGGGAATTGTGTTGACCACGCTGATGGTGATCTGGTTTTTCAAAGGACAATCAAGAAAAGGAATTCCCGCCATATTACATGAAATAGCACAAAACTCCAGCCTTATTCCGCCCGTAAAAATGTATTCCCAGATATTGCAAAGTGCCATTACGGTGGGGCTGGGAGGATCTGCGGGATTGGAGAGTCCGATTGCTGTGACCGGTGCTGCGTTGGGTTCTAATTATGCACGTACTTACAAACTTGGTTATAAAGAACGTACCCTGTTACTGGCTGCGGGCGCCACGGCGGGTATAGCGGCCGCCTTTAATGCGCCGATAGCCGGGATGATGTTTGCCTTTGAAATATTATTAACAGGCGTAGTGTTTTCGGATTTCATGCCATTGATAGTAGCAGCGGTTTGTGGCAGCTTGCTGTCGAAGATTATTTTACAGGAAGAAGCCTTGTTTCATTTTGAATCCCGTGTAGCCTTCAATTATCACAACGTACCCTATTATATAGCCCTGGGCATTCTCAGTGGCTTTTATGCCCGCTATTATGTAGTCATCTCACAAAAAATAGAACATTTCTTTCATCGCCTGAAGTGGACAGCCCTGCAGCGGGCTATATTGGGCGGAGTACTGGTATCGGCACTTTGTGTGGCCTTACCACCTTTATTCGGAGAGGGTTATACCAGTGTAAAATCACTTGCTTCCGGCAATGGCGAAGCCATTTTGCAAAACAGTTTTTTCCGGTATCTGCCCATACAAAGCTGGATGTTGCTGGTGTTCACCGGTTGTGTATGTTTATTGAAAGCGCTGGCTGCATCTGTGACTATACAAAGTGGTGGTAATGGTGGAAACTTTGCGCCATCACTATTTGCAGGCGGGTTCCTCGGATTTTTTTATGCGATGGTATGTCAGCAGATGGGACTGACGGACATCCCGGTTACCAACCTGGTGATTGTGGGTATGGCAGGTGTAATGGCAGGTGTAATGTATGCTCCACTTACCGCCATCTTCCTGATCGCTGAATCCAGCTCAGGATACGACCTGTTTATTCCGCTGATGATTGTTTCCACGATCTCATTTTTGATGGCAAAGTGGTTTTCTCCCATCTCACCAGAAATAAAAGAACTGGCAAAAGACGGTAAAGTATTTACCAGAGAACACGACAAAAACATACTGCTACTCCTGAAAATGGACGACCTGGTAGAAACAGACGTACAACTCATTAACATTGACGCGACCTTGCGGCAGGTGATTGAGCTGGTAAAAGAGGGTAGTCGTAATATTATTGCGGTGATCAATCACCAACAATTGTTTGAAGGCATTATTACGCTGGATGACATCCGGCCCATCATGTTTAGTCCGGAACTATATGACACTGTTACCGTTAAGAAACTGATGCAGGCGCCCCCTGCGGTGGTTAATTTAAAAGATAATATCAACCAGGTGATCAAAAAGTTTGATGAAGTTAACGCGTGGAATCTGCCGGTGGTGCAGGATAAGCGGCTGATCGGCTTTATTTCCAAATCCAGTGTTCTCAATAAATACCGGTTATTATTACAGGAATATTCTGAAGGATAATTTGTTCCTGCAGATGGTCTATTTTTATTCTAAAATACCCAACTACTCAATGGCCAGAGTTCTGATAAATTTTGCACATCCTGCGCTGGAGAAATCCAGGGTGCATACTCAGTTGCTGCGTGTTATTAAAAATATACCGGGTGTTACTTTTAATGATCTGTACGAGCAATACCCTGACCTGGATATAAATGTAGCCCGTGAGCAAAAGTTGCTGGAACAGCATGATATTATATTGATGCAGCACCCTTTTTACTGGTATAGTGCACCTGCCATTGTAAAACAATGGATAGACCTTGTACTGGAGCATGGCTGGGCATATGGCCATACCGGCAAAGCATTGCAGGGAAAGTATTTTGGCAACATCATCAGTGCCGGTGGATCTGAACAATCGTATCATCCGGATGGGCATCATGGTCATACGATACATGATTTCCTGTTACCATTTTCACAAACAGCTAAGTTGTGTAATATGCAATATGTGGCGCCATTTGTAATTTATGGCGTACATCGACAGGATCTTTCTGATATAAAAGAAGATGCCGAAGAACTGGGGCGGGTGCTGGAGCGGTTAAGTGATAAAAAAACTGACCTGGCCCCATTACCCGGACTGGATTACCTGAATCAAATACTTCAACTTCCCGCACAAACCCGTTAATATGGATCAACATTCCTTACTATTTCAGTCGATGGTATACCTGGCGGCGGCCATTGTATTTGTGCCTCTTGCCAAGAAAATGGGGCTGGGTGCAGTATTGGGCTACCTGATAGCGGGTATTATCATAGGCCCTTCTTTACTTGGTTTTATAGGGAGAGAAGGAGAAGACATTATGCATTTCGCGGAATTCGGTGTAGTGATGATGCTGTTTCTGATTGGTATTGAGCTGGAGCCGGCACTGTTGTGGCGATTGCGGGCTTCGATTCTGGGGCTGGGTGGCTTGCAGGTGATATTGAGTACGGCCGCGATAGCAGGTATTGCCTTTCTGATAGGACAACCACTGAATACATCTCTGGCGTTGGGCATGATCTTGTCGCTGTCTTCCACGGCAATAGTACTACAAACACTGAATGAGAAAGGGTGGATGGGGACTGCTGCAGGACAGAGTGCCTTCTCGGTATTACTGTTCCAGGATATTGCCGTGATTCCGATGCTCGCCGTCTTCCCTTTATTGGCGGGCAATGCCGCTGCAGATACGACAGCTCATTCACCTTCACTGCGGGAGAACTTACCAGGCTGGGGACAAACGCTGGTGGTGCTGGGGGCAGTAGCCATCATTATCATTGCCGGCAGATACCTGGTGCGACCACTGATGCGGATTATAGCCCGTACGCGGGTGCGCGAATTATTTACTGCTACCGCTTTACTGATGGTAGTTGGCATCGCTGTACTGATGAATCTGGTGGGGCTGAGTTCTGCTCTGGGAGCCTTTTTAGGAGGGGTAGTGCTGGCCAACAGTGAATACCGGCACGAGCTGGAAAGTGATATTGAACCATTCAAAGGTTTATTGCTGGGCCTATTTTTTATTGCCGTGGGCGCTTCCATAGATTTCAGGTTAATCATGACGCAGCCCTGGCTGATCTTTGGTCTGGTAGCGGGTGTCATGGCATTAAAGGGAATAGTATTGCTGATACTGGGTAAAATATTCAAACTGAATATTGACCAAAACTTGCTGTTTGCCTTTGCGCTGGCGGACATCGGAGAATTTGCCTTTGTGCTGTTGTCATTCACCTCCCAAACGCACCTGATGAGTACGGAGATGACCGCAATGATGACAGCCGTGGTAGCCATTAGTATGGCGCTCACGCCGCTGATTATGTTGTTGTATGAAAAAGTGATACAGCCTTATTTCACGAGATCGGAGGTAAGCGCAGAACGGGAAGCGGATGAAATCAATGAAAAGAATCCGGTGATTATAGCTGGCTTTGGCCGCTTTGGCAGTATGACAGGCCGTTTCCTACGTGCCAATGGCATCAACGCCACCATCCTGGACCTGGATTCTGACCGCGTAGATGCGTTGCATAACCTGGGTATTAAAGTATATTATGGAGATGCCTCCCGTTATGATCTGTTGGCAGCAGCAGGTGCCAAAGATGCTAAAATGCTGATCATTGCCACGGATCATCCGGAGCAAACCCGTGACATCGTGAAGATCGCGCAGCGGTATTTCCCGCATCTGCAATTATTGGTAAGGGCCGAAAATAATGAAGACACTTTTGAGTTGATGGATCTGGGTGTGCTGCACATCTATCGCGAAACCGTAGATACTTCCCTGCGGGTAGGCGTAGATGCCCTCCGCATGTTGGGGAATCGGGCCTATAGGAGTGAACGGGCTGCCCGTACTTTTTTCCGGCAGGATGAGCGGACATTAAAGGGCTTGTCGGCCTTACGCGATGATAAAAAGCAGTATATCAATTCCATGAAAGAGCGCATTGAAGAAATGGAAAAACTCATTTCCTCTGATCGCGTGAAAACCTGGCTGGATGAAGGACAGGGCTGGGATCCTGAATCGTTACGTGATGAAATCAGGGGAGAAAAAGGAGAGGAGGCGTAATGGTTTGTCCATTTGCGCCTCCTGCACGATGTGTTACTGAATATGTTCTACAATGAGTTCGGCTACCCGGTGTAATAATCCCACATCTACTGCATTTAAATGATCATGCATCGGCTTGCTGGAGATGGCGCGTACAAAACCTTCTTCATCAGGTTCGTAAACAATTTCGTGCTCTTCGATGGCTACCTTATATATTGTTTTATATTGCTGATGTGCGGTCTGCACTTCCAGGATGTGCGGATGACCTTTGTATTCAAACTTGAGTGTGAAAATATCTGACATATGCTGTTACCGTTGCGCAGTATTGGCTGCTGCATCCCCTCTATGGCGATGATAGTAGCGTTTTATCCTGTTTTTTTCATCACGGGAAAACAGATGAATTAACCACAGGGAAAAATAAGCAAGACCGCTGATGATAAATATGTAGCCTATAAATCCGAGTGTATGGAATACTTTAAACCACACCCAGTCGTTGATGTAGGCGTACTGCGCTAAGATAGCTAAAATCACTCCTGCTAACACCAATACTACCGCGATTTTTTTCATGGGGAACTTTTTTGGGACAAAAAATCTTGTATCCGTAGTGACAGCGGCAAACGAAATGCCATGTCATATCTACGCGATACACGGGTATACAAATGTATTTCACGTAGATATATTTCTACATTACGAGCGTTAAAACGGTGTATTGGGTAAGATTGTTACAGTTGCAAACGAATTCCCAGCTTGTTTAAACCTTTTACTACAAAAAGCATGGCCACTGCGAAAAAGGCGCACCAGGCCATACCTGGCCATCCTTCTCCCAATACAGCAGGTAAAGCGATACCAGCCAGCAGCACGCCGTAGAAAACAATGTCCGGTAGTATATAAGTGAGTAGTGGATTAGATCCGGCAGGGCGGAAAAAGGCAGTCCATTTATTGATATGTTTCACATCTATCAAAAAATATAAAAAGGAAAATACGGCTACACAAATAGCGGCGCTATACAGACACCAGCTGGGCGTAGCATGAATCTTGGATATTTTATACGCCGGCCGTAAACGCCAGGCAGCAATTAAAATGATGATTAAAAAACCAGTGACCCGCGCAAATAATTTACTACCGGTTAAGCCCAATTCTTCATCGAAATAAAACAAGGTCAGCACCATACCGCACAACACAATAGCTGTGTGTGCTGCATTACCTTGTTGCGTTGCCAGCCAGCTCCAGCCACTGTTTTGTATAAACGGACGTTGACATAATACATAATACCCAATACAAACAGCTATCATCAGCATAATGCCACCGGCATTGCCTCTGAACAACTGATAAATAATACATGCATACAGGTAAGCCCATCCTATGAGACCCAGAATGCCCCACCACTGTGGACTTAATCGTTCGCTACCATCACCGCCACGGTATATGATACCCAGTATAATTAGCCCTGCCAATCCTATACCTTTCCCACACCAGCTGATCCAAGGCTGCTTAAACGTATATACATTCCAAACCAGTATTACACACGCATAAAATAACAATGCCCACAACGCGCCATTCATACCCGTTGCAGCTGCATTTACTTCTTCTGCATTCACCATGAAAACACCCAGCACCAATAAACCTAATGTGCGCCACGCAATATGTTGTTGTAATTTCCAGAAAGAATCACCTTTCGCCAACCGGCTGTTGATAGCAAAAGGAACTGACATCCCTACAATAAAAAGAAACGCCGGAAATACCACATCCACAAAAGTCATCCTGTCTTCATTACCATGTGCATGCTGCATCCAGGAAGGGATACCGCTTACGCCGGCTACACTATTAACGAAAATCATGACAAGAATAGTGATGCCGCGAAATGCATCGATAGATAAAATACGGCCGGACTTTAATTTATTGATCATAAGTGTAATGGGTAAGCAGTTGACTTCGTAACAAAATACAACATTAAACGATCTTTTATTTCAAATTATCCTGCTACCATTAAGCCCTTTTTAATAAGGAGGTTGATAAAAAATAATTACCTTTCTCCCGACAACAAAATTCTCTACAGCTTATGATGAAATTCATCCTCACCGGGGCAGGTATAGCCAGTATGGCTTGTTTCGTAGCCTGCAACCAGGGAACAAAAAGTGCCGACACTACCGAAGCTACTCCCGATGCCGTAGCCGCTAACGTAGACAGTACCGTTAATCCCGCCCAAGACTTTTTTGATTATGCCAATGGCGGTTGGATAAAGCGTAATCCCATTCCACCGGAATATAGCTCCTGGGGAATAGGTAACCTGGTGCAGGAAGAACTATACAAACGTCTCCGCACCATCAATGAAAAAGCGGTAGAAAGTCCTACAGATGCTACTTCTAAAAAGATAGCTGCCTTCTGGAAAAGCGGAATGGACTCCGTAAAAATCAATGCAGATGGGATCAAACCTATTGAAGAAGGCCTGAAGGCCATTGATGCAGTTACGAATATGCAACAACTCGTACAACTGGCTTCCAAACAGCACAACCAAACCGGTGTTATGTGCGACCTATCCATAGGACAGGATGCAAAAAACAGTGAGTTAATCATCGTGCAGTTTACACAGGGGGGCTTAGGCTTACCTAACCGTGATTACTATTTCAATACAGATGAACGCACTACTAAAATAAGAAACGCTTATCCGGCGCACGTGGCGAAGATGCTGCAATTTACCGGTCTTGACAGCACTGCCGCTAAAAAGGCTGCTACTGGCGTAATAGCACTGGAAACGATACTGGCTAAATCCAGTCGTAAACTGGAAGCGCTGCGTGATCCTGAAGCGAACTACCACAAAATGGCGGTGACCGACCTGAATAAAATTGCCAGCAGCGTTGATTGGGTTGATTTCATCAAGCAACAGGGCATCAGCAAATTTGCAGATACTGTAATTGTTGGTCAACCTGAATTCTATACAGCTTTAAGTAATGCCCTTAAGTCGCAACCACTGGACACCTGGAAAAATTATCTGAAGTGGAACCTGATCAACAGATCTTCCGAGATGTTGAGCGACACAATTGCCAACACCGACTTCGCCTTTTACGGTACGCTGATGAGAGGACAGGATAAACAGAAGCCCCGCTGGAAGCGTGTACTGGATGCTGAAGAAGGCGCTATAGGCGAGGCGCTGGGACAACTTTTTGCAAAAGAGTTCTTTAATGCAACTGCTAAAAAAAGATATGAAAACCTGGTAGAAGAAATTCGTGCAGAACTGAAAACACGTATCGAACACCTGGAGTGGATGAGCGATAGTACCAAGCAAAAAGCGCTATACAAGCTTTCTAAGATCACGAAGAAAGTGGGCTACCCTGACAAGTGGAAAGATTTTTCTGCGATGGATATCAAAGAGCAATCCTACTATGAGAATATGCAAGCCGCGCGTCAGTGGTGGTTGGCATACCAGATCAATAAGCTGGGCAAACCAGTAGACCGCACCGAGTGGGATATGACACCACAAACGTACAATGCCTACTACAACCCCAGCAACAATGAAATTGTGTTGCCTGCAGGTATCTTCACGGTTCCAGGCAAGCGCGATGAAGAACTGGATGATGCCGTAGTATACGGATATGCAGGTGCTTCCACCATTGGCCACGAAATCACCCATGGCTTTGATGATGAAGGCCGTCAATTTGATGCTGCCGGCAACCTGAAAAGCTGGTGGACTAAAGATGATGAAAGGAAATTCAATGATCGTGCTGCCGTGATGGTGAAACAATTCAATGGATACGTAGTAGTGGATACCTTACGCATCAACGGTAAAGCCACACTCGGTGAAAATATTGCCGACCTTGGCGGTATACTGCTTGGATGGGAAGCTTTCAAGAAAACAGCACAGTTCAAGAAAAACGAGAAAATTGCCGGTTATACCCCGTCACAGCGCTACTTTATGGGCTATGCACTGGGATGGTTAGGCCACACTAAAAAAGAAGCATTGGCCAAACAAGTGCTCACCGATGTGCATTCTCCTGCTAAGTTCAGGGTGAATGGACCATTTAGTGATGTAGATGCATTCTATGAAGTGTATGGTCTTAAGCCAGGAGATGGTATGTACAGAGCAGATAGTACGAGAGTGCGGATCTGGTAACTATTTCCTTTAAATATTTATGGGCGAAGGCAAAGCGGTAGCTATTACTGCTTTGCCTTCGCCCTTTTTATTTTTTTTAAAAAAGTTTTCCATCCGCCCCTTACACCGGTAAAATAACCGGAATCCTATCGTAAATTAGGGGCTATTCAATAGTGTGTTTAAGATGAAAAATGAAAGTAGTTGTGTTAAGCTGGCCATAAGATCGTTAACCAGCCTGGGTTGTATGCTGTTAGGTATACTTTTAACAGGAGATCGTAGTTCCGCTCAAACCTTCTCTGATGCCTTTAAGCCCTTCACCGGAACACCGAAGCATTACATCTGCTACCAGGCAAAAGGGAGTGTGGCAATTGATGGAAAGCTGGATGAAGCGGCATGGAAACAGGTTAACTGGACGGAAGATTTCGAGGACATTGAAGGCAAGGCCAAACCTACACCACGGCTGCGTACCAGGGTGAAGATGGTGTGGGACGATAAGTACCTCTATGTTGCCGCCGAGCTGCAGGAACCGCATATATGGGCAACGCTGCGCGACCATGACGCGATCATTTTCCATGACAATGATTTTGAAGTATTTATAGATCCTGATGGAGATACACATCGGTATTATGAAATAGAAATCAATGCCCTGAATACGGTGATGGACCTATATATGGGCAAACCTTACCGCAATGGTGGTGAAGCCCTGCTAAACTGGGATACCAAGGGTATTCGCACCGCCGTACACGTAAACGGCACACTTAATAATGCAAAGGACACCGACAAAGAATGGACGGTGGAAATGGCCATTCCATTTAGTGCACTCAGCTTTTTTGGCAGTAACCAAAAGCCCACAGATAACAGCTTATGGCGGATTAACTTTTCAAGGGTTGAATGGGATATCGACATAAAGAACGGTGAATATGTGAAGTTGCAAAAGCCTGAAAACAACTGGGTATGGTCGCCGCAGGATATCATAAATATGCATGCGCCGGAAAGATGGGGCTACCTGTTGTTTACCACCCAAGCACAAGCTACTTTCCAGCTACCAGCATCTGAAGATGCCAAAGCTTACCTGTGGCGTATTTATTATGCACAACAGGCATACAAATACAGTAATGGCAAATATGCCAGCAGCCTCGAAGCATTGAAGCTGCCCGCAAAAGAAACCACCGCCAACGGCCAGGTATATAACTTCACGATGGAAGGAATTACTTCCCAGTTTACCGCCAGCGTTACCGGCAGCAATTTTCCTGGTACTATGAGTATTAACCAGGAAGGAAGAATTGGGGGTAATAGAAAATAAACAGCTACCTGCGTATTCACCAGGAAAACCATGTTATCTAAAACAGCAAATAACGGATATGGATAAACGTCTTTTTATTAAATCATTAGGTATTGGAGGACTGGCGTTGACAGCTCCCTTGTTACCTGGAAGCGCTGCGGCAGCCACTAAAAAGGCGCCCAGACTGGAGAAAACGGCAGTGCAGCACCGCGTGTGGATCAATCCCGATCATAAAGACACCGCTGCTGTATTGCAGCAAAGATATGCTGCTTACAGAAAGGCTGGAATTACGGATATCATGTTTGAAGCTGACAGTCCATTGCATTTCAAAACGGCGAAAGCGAATGGAATCAAAGCGCACCGCTGGATGTGGACCATGAACCGCGGCGAGAAAGAATTGCTGGCCAGTCATCCTGAATGGTACGCCAGGAACCGTAAAGGGGAATCCTGTGCTGATCATCCACCTTATGTAGATTACTACCGCTGGCTGTGCCCCAGCAAACCGGAAGTAGTTAACTATCTGAAAGACCAGGTAGAAAAGATCCTTAGCCTGGATTATGTAGATGGCATTCACCTGGACTATGTTCGTTACTGCGATGTGATACTACCAGTGAACCTGTGGAGTAATTACGGTATTGATCAGTCGAAAGAATTACCGGAATATGACTTCTGTTACTGTGATCAATGCCGCAATGCATATAAAGAAAAGAGTGGTGTAGATCCGCTGCAGATGGAGCATCCGGACCAAAGCCCTTCCTGGCGAAAGTTCCGTTACGATCGTATTACCAACGTGGTAAGCAACCTGGCGCAGGTAGCCAGACAACATAAGAAACCTATTTCCGCAGCGGTATTTCCTACACCGGAAATTGCCAAACGTATTGTACGGCAGGATTGGACCAACTGGCCTTTGAATGCCATATGTCCCATGATATATCATGGATTTTACCGGGAGAATGTAAGCTGGATAGGAGATGCGGTAGCAGAAGGTGTGAAGGGTTTACATGGTGCGTTCCCGCTATATGCAGGTCTTTATTTACCAGACTTCC
Organism: Chitinophaga sp. 01L420; assembly: GCF_056399985.1. Taxonomy (NCBI): domain Bacteria; kingdom Pseudomonadati; phylum Bacteroidota; class Chitinophagia; order Chitinophagales; family Chitinophagaceae; genus Chitinophaga; species Chitinophaga sp. 01L420. The sequence continues at coordinate 90,524 of NZ_JBFTSK010000007.1, read as the reverse complement.
ACGGCAACTACACCGAGCTGGCGGAAGCGGTTAGATTAGCTGTGCAGAATGGCGCTGCAGGTGTTTCCATTTTCGGAGAAGTGACGCCGGAAGTGTTGCGGATACTGGGAGAGAGCGCATAAGCATTGTCCTTATTTTAAGGCCATCTCATAAAAAAAATAGCGAAGACCGATACTGAAAAAGGTACCTGTCTTCGCTGATTTTTTATATATCACCGGGAGTATATTCCCTGTTGACTATAATGTATTCTGTGGCCTGTTTGCTGCTGCTTTACCAAAGTCGTAGTTAGGTTTGTTACCCATTTTAACCACCATGGTACCGCCTTTCACTACATCCTGATGCGTGATAAAGCTTTTGCTATAAGGCTTTCCATTGAGGGTTACGCTCTGGATATAAATGTTTTCCGGACTATTACCGATTGCCTGTACGGTGAAAGTTTTGCCTGCACCTACATTGATTGTAGCTTTATCAAACAACGGGCTGCCTAGTACATAAACGCCACTGGCAGGGTTTTCAGGGTAGAATCCCAGGGAAGAGAATACATACCAGGAAGACATCGCACCGCAATCTTCGTTACCGGCCAGTCCTTCCGGTTTATCGAAGTAGAAATCTTTCATTACCTGTCTTACCTTTTCAGCGGTTTTCCATTGGTAGCCGGAGAAAGCGTACATATAGGTAACGTGGTGACTAGGCTCATTACCGTGTGCATACATACCAATGAGACCAGAGATATCACTGGAGGCTTCTGCACCCATATCGCCTTTAGCAATAAAGAGGCTATCGAGCTTACGGGTGAAAGCATCATCACCACCCATGAGGTTAATGAGACCTTCTACATCCTGTGGTACCAGCCAGGTATACTGCCAGCCATTACCTTCGGTGAAGTCGCCTTTTTCATGAATGGAGTTGAATGGATCGTAAGGTGTTTTGAAGCTGCCATCGCTCATACGCGGACGAACAAAGCGGATGGTGCTATCGAAATAGTTTTTATAGTAGCCCGCACGTTTTTTATAGTATTCGTAGTCGGTTGTTTTACCTAATTTCTTGGCCATAGCGGCGATGCACCAGTCATCGATCGCATATTCCATTGCTTTAGAAACGGATTCATATTCCTTATCAGCAGGGATGTATCCTAACTCTTTTACGTATTTCACGCCCAGGTCATCGCGGGTAGAAGAAGCTTTCATGGCAGCAAATGCATCTTCTGCATTGAAGCCGGTAAAGCCTTTCAGATAAGCATCAACGATAGGAGGTACTGCATGATAACCTACCATGCAATTAGTTTCATTACCCATCAGGTGCCATACCGGTAACTTGCCCTGTTGTTTGTAGATAGCGAGCATAGAGTTCACAAAGCTGTTTACCTTTTCAGGGTGCAGGATGGTACTCAAAGGCGCGCAGGAACGATAGATATCCCATAAAGAGAATACGGAATAATTATCGAATCCGGGATTGGTATATACTTTTTTATCTGTGCCGCGATAGCTGCCATCATGATCGTTGAATAAAGCAGGATCAATCATGGTATGATACATGGCTGTGTAGAATACACGGCGTGCAGCATCATCTTTCGTTTCAATTTTTACCTTAGAGAGTTCTTTATCCCATTTGGCATTGGCGCTGTTCACTGTTTTGGTGAAGTCCCAGCCTGGAATTTCTGCCTTGATATTAGCGAGTGCATTTTCGCTGCTTACCGGAGAGATACCCACTTTCAACATTACCTGGCCGGGAGATTTATCAAAGGAGATAACACCCTTGGCCGCTTTTGACTTTACGGAGTTACCTGATTGTTTGGTATCTCCATCAAATACCAGGAATTGTTTTACTGGCACAGATGACTTGATAGCAAACCAGAGGCGTTGGTCTTCTGCCCAGCCTTTGGAATAGCGGTAGCCTTCCAGGGTATATTCATCTACCTGACGGATAAATGTTTCTACCGGTGCATCCCAGCCTATACCTTCTTTCAGGTCGATGATGATATTAGCAGGTTGATTTTTCGGAAAAGTATATCTATGTAAAGCAACTCTTTCTGATGCCGTTAATTCTGCTTTGATGTTGTAATCGTCCAGCTGAACAGAATAGTATCCGGGACGGGCTGTTTCGCGGTTGTGAGAGTAATGGGATCCGTATCCTGAAGTAGGATCTTCCTGTGTACCTCTGTTAGTTCTCACCTTGCCGATATATGGCATTACGAGTACATCACCCAGGTCACCAATACCGGTGCCGCTGAGGTGCATCTGAGAGAAGCCTATTAATACACTGTCTGAATAGTGATAACCGGAGCACCAATCCCAACCCTTCACGATATTGGTAGGACCTGTTTGTACGGCGCCATAAGGCACGCTGGCCCCTAAGAATACGTGTCCATGTCCACCGGAGCCAATATATGGATCTACTGAGGCGACTGATTTACTTTCAACAAATGTTTCTTTTTTCTGAGCATCTGCCTGTATGCTGTGAAACAGCATTGCAGATAACGCGAATGCGCCACCTATCTTGAATCCCGTGTTCATAATCAAAAACCTTTAATAATCTGGCAATTTACGGCCTGATTATTACTTTTTTAGTTAATTTTTTTATAAATGGGCGATGGCCTCCAATTCCTGTACAGGCGCGGGAGCATGTTCTTTTTTCAACAAAAATTTGCGGGTATAGATCTCATATGCGATCATTAACCACAACACCAGGCAGGGTAAGGCTTTCAGGGCATAAGGTACCGCCAGATTTTTTCTTACCCAGGGAGTTACCAGATCTGAATGTGAGAAGCTCACAAACAGGATGGCAAAAAAGATAAATATATTATTCCACTTAGTTGCCGGCTGCATCACGTACCAGATACAGATGGCCGGTATAGCAATGATGTAGGTAGGCGATTCCGAGCTGCTGCTAAACAGTACCGGGAACATTAAAGTAGAGCATAAAATATATAAACGGTAACGGGAGTTGTAGCGATATTTCAATTGTGTATACTGCAACCCGAATAAGATCACTGCCGGAATCAGCACTACCAGGCTGTTTAACCAGGGAATATGAAACACTCTTTTGATAAACCCTCCGGCTGAAATATCCTGGAAGATAGCGTTGTCACCTACGTTCAGGGCATTTTTATGTACCAGTGCCGCATACCACTCGAAGTAGCAATTGATGATATACTGAGGAGAAGAAATGGCCATAGGCAATGCAAACATTACCGCGCCCCACAGAATTAGCCCGCCGATAAAGCGTTTGGGATTAGGACTGAAAAAGAAAAATGCCAGTCCTACGATGCCATAAAATTTGGTAAGCGTACCTAATACGATGAAGAAAGTAGCCCACAGCTCTTTTCCTTTGATCGTATTAGTAAAAGTAAGTATAATGAAAGCGCCTATAAACTGGTTTAGCTGGAACCATCCGCTGGCGCCCATGAGCTCCTGGGTACATAGCAGCAGGATAATGTTTTGCTGCATGCGGGTAAGGGGTAGCTGGCGGATAGCGTAAAAAAGTGCGGCAGCACCTGTCATTGCCCATAACATGGCTCCGAGGTGAGTATCCAGACCGGCAAATGGGGCAATCATGACACTGAATACAGGGCCATACAGATTTACGTCATAATATTCGGCGGGGTATTGAATATATAACGGTTGCTGATGAATGAGGTGGAAAAATACGTTCTTAAATATGAGGAAATTATTAATATTACCCCTGGATATCTCCATGGCAGCGCCCAGGAAGGCCAGTCCGAACCATAAAGACATGATTAGCCATTCCTTTTCCGCCAGATAAGTCAGCACATTCCTTTTTTCACGCATATCAATAATTGCTAAATAATAATAAGCTACAGTACGCAGGTATGACGCATCAGAAATGCACATCCCTCTACTGCGGCCTTAATTATTCTGCAGTTACTCTCTGGGCGGTCATGCTGACATTGCTATTTGAAACAACGATATGGGCTATCTGCCCGCTGGCATTGCGGACAAACCGGAAATTAAACTGTTCTGAAAGCAGGAAAGCATTGCTTTCATCTGTAAAATAAAGCTGCTCCCAAACCTTTCTATCTGAGCGGATCAGACCGGGCAGACCGTTTTGTACAACAAATTCCAGATACAGGTTCAGATCATGGTCTTTGATCAGGTATTTGCCGGTGTACGCCCGGAGACTATCTGCAGCAGGGGTGACTATCTTTTTGATGACTGGCTTGTAGAAGCTCTTCCAGCCGTACACTTCTGCCACTGCATTTACAATTTCCCTTAAAATACCGCCGTTGTCCGAATTGATCATCACCGCTACTCCCTGGTGGTTTGTTTCGCCAGCGAACAACATGCATCTGAAACCTTCGTTGCCTCCACTATGCTGAAAGAATTTTTCTGTATCCGTAGTCTCAATAAAAAAACCGAGGGCATTATTTTCCTGCGGTGTAACGGGCGTTAACATGGTTCGTACTGTAGCTGGCCGGAGGAAGCTATGTTTGCTGCTGTCCAGCGACTGCTGTATGCCAATGGCGAAAGTAGCGAGATCCGAAGGGGTTGTCCAGAGGCCATCTGGTGCTACTTCTGGATACACATGGTATTTGCCATTCAACGGCGTTCCGTCTTCTTTATAGGCCGTGGCGGCATTTACAGCCAGAGCCGGCGGCAACGGCTGTACAAAGGTACTATGCGTCATATGCAATGGTGTTAGTACCATCTTCTGATACAAACCCACGTAATCTTTATCAATGTTATCTTCAATGATTTTCCTGATAATGGTAGTGCCGCCACCGGAGTATTCCACTCTTTCACCAGGTTTATATATGGGAGCTACCTTGGGGCTATTGGCGGGAGCTTCTCCATTAAGGATCTGGTTTATATCCGGCAGGGGAGTGCCAGCTTCATACCCACCAAAGCCATGCACATTTAATCCGGCTGTATGACTCATCAGGTTCCGGAGGTTGATGGTTTGATTATTTGAAAACTGGTTATCGGGAAATTTCCAGGTTTTGAGATAGCCCCGGATATCTTTATCCAATGACAATTTGTTGGCTTCTACCAGTTTCATTACCCCGGCAGCATTTACAGGTTTACTGATAGATGCAGCCTGGTAAATGGTTTGCGTAGTAGCTGGTTTATTTTCCGCCACATCTGCCAGGCCATATGCTTTTGACCAGGAAATTTTTCCGTTGTCGATGACCGCAATAGAAACAGAAGGTATGTTATATGCCTTCATGCGGTCATAGATGTTAAAACCCATGGCAGGTGCGCCTTCCGGCTGAAACCAGGGCTTCAGGTTATTTTCCACCTGCTCCATTTTACGATTGTCTTGTGCAGCAACATGGAGAGTTAACGCCAGCAAAACGCATGGCAGGAAAGACTTCAGCATAACAGAATATTGATTGGGCTTAAATTAGTGTTCGTGGCTGCAGTATAATTGCAGTATTAATTTTCCGACTTTGCCCATTGTTTTGATTGCTCATTAATAGCGTATACAACGCCCGCAAACACCACACTACAGAAGATTACAAGGGAACTTATCAATAAAATCATAGTAAACCCGATTTTTTCACATGAACTCAAATGTAAAGAAAAAACTTAGCAAGCTGGTAAACTCCAGGTTCTAAAAAGCATATGATGATCAGGAAAAATAGTCCGTTGCAACCGGAGATTAATAATCTGAAAAACACTGGAAAGTATAAATCGAATGCGGTCGCTCTCTCCAAACCAGCATGCGGCTTTCAGGTTTGGAGAAACAATTTTCGTAAATTACTTGCATGAGCGCAATGGGAAGCCCAAGAAAAAAACGTTCCGGCAAGGACGAAAAATTAACCTTTAAAGAGCGCCTGGCAGCGTTACGCAACCTACCGGCATTCTTCCGCATGGTATGGCAAACGAGTCCTGGTCTTACGATAGCCAACAGTGTACTTAGAGTGGCGCAATCCGCCATGCCATTATCCTTACTTTATGTAGGTAAACTAATCATAGACCAGGTAGTACAGTTAAATAAAGATCCCCATCATTCCAGCACCTGGCTTTGGCAGCTGGTGGCGTTTGAATTCGGGCTGGCGATTATTTCAGATGCTTTGAGTCGTGCGATTTCACTGTTGGATGGATTGCTCGGTGATCTTTTCGCCAACCATACTTCCGTAAAAATCATGGAACATGCTGCCACACTGGATCTCGACCAGTTTGAAGATGCGGAATTTTATGATAAACTGGAGCGTGCGCGTCAACAAACTTCCGGGCGAACGGTGCTGCTGGCACAGGTATTAAGCCAGGTCCAGGACATGATTACTATTGTTTTCCTGGCAGCGGGGTTGGTGTTATTTAATCCGTGGCTGATATTATTGTTGCTGCTTGCCGTGATACCCGCGTTTTTAAATGAGTCGCATTTCAATGATCTGTATTATAAATTAGCCTGGGGGCAAACTTCCGACAGGCGCGAGCTGGACTATATCCGCTACCTCGGCGCCAGCGACGAAACGGCGAAAGAGGTGAAAGTATTTGATCTTTCCAATTTCCTGATCAACCGGTTCCGGGCGATCTCCGATAAGTTTTATACTGATAAAAAAGTGCTGCAGGTAAGGGAGTCTGTCTGGGGAACCGCGTTTGCCGTATTAGGTGCTGGCGGCTACTATGCCGCCTATGTGATCATTATTATGCAAACCATCAGCGGACATCTCAGCATTGGTGACCTGGCTTTCCTGGCAGGATCATTCCGACAGCTGCGATCAACCTTCCAGGGGATACTCATCCGCTTTTCCTCGCTTACACAGGGTGCCTTATACCTGCGTGATCTGTTTGAATATTTTGAGATACAACCTAAGATGGTGGCGCCGATTCATCCGCGGACCTTTCCGAAACCTATACAACAGGGATTTACTTTTGAAGATGTAGGTTTTAAATATATCAACTCCGATAAATGGGCCATCCGTCATTTGAACTTCACCTTGCATGCCGGTGAAAAGCTGGCGCTGGTAGGGGAGAACGGAGCAGGGAAAACCACACTGGTGAAGCTACTCTCTCGTTTATACGATCCAGTGGAAGGCCGGATTTTATTAGATGGCGTAGACTTACGCGAATATGATTTGAAAGAATTACGTACACAGGTAGGCGTTATATTCCAGGATTTCCAGCGTTACCAGATGACGGTATCTCAGAATATTGCAGTGGGCAATATAGCGCAAAGCAGCAACCAGCCAATGATTGAAGATGCGGCTAAACAAAGTCTTGCTTATCCGCTTATAGAAAAAATGCCTTTGGGATATGAGCAGATGCTTGGACGTCGCTTCAACCAGGGCATAGAACTTTCCGGTGGTGAGTGGCAGAAGATAGCACTGGCGCGGGCTTACATGAAAGATGCCCAGCTGTTGATATTAGATGAGCCCACTTCCGCACTGGATGCACGCGCAGAATACAATGTATTCCTGCGTTTTGCAGATCTCACCAAGGATAAAACGGCCGTATTGATTTCGCATCGGTTTTCTACTGTACGCATGGCCAATCGTATACTGGTACTGGAAAAGGGCGCGTTAGTAGAAATCGGCAGTCACGAACAGCTGCTGGCAAAGAAAGGACGTTATGCAGAGTTATTTGAATTGCAGGCGGCAGGGTATAAATAAGAAGAGGCCATCTCCTTATCTTGAGACAGCCTCCTCTTAAGAAAACCTATGGCGGAAAGAAGAGGTAATCCCCCTTTCAAGCAGGACGCAGGTGCGCCTGCTATATCCCTATCAACTGCTTATAAAAGTTTATTTATAGCAGCCTTCAGGATCTCTTCTGAACTGGGTCTTGGAGCATTGGCGGTAACTACTTTTCCTTCTTTGTCGAAGAGCAGGAAAGTAGGGTAGCCAGGAACCTGGTAATACTGCATAAAGGCTGTTTTTTCGCCGGAATACAGTTGTAAGGTTTGTTTATGGCCGGCCATTTCTATCCAGGTAACTTTATCTTTAGGTCTATCTGCCGAAATACCTAAAAACACTACTTCTTTACCTGCGTAGTCGGCTGCCATTTTCTCAAAGAGCGGTGCTTCCATGCGGCAAGGGCCGCACCAGGTAGTCCACACATCGATGTATACTACTTTTCCTTTGAGGTCGTTGAAATGCCAGATTTTGCCTTTATGATCTTCCAGGGCGAAATTGAGGCCGGGCGTGCCTGGTAACACATTACCCATGGTCACAATCAGTTGTTGCAAACGATTCTGGAGGGCGGTATCTTTCACCGGCAGGGCGGCATCAGCAGCCAGTTTGCGGGCAAGGGTCAGTTCCGAACTGGAATGGCTTTTTTGCACATAGGGGAAATACACATCCTTTACATACCAGTATTGCACCAGTTCTTTGAAGGGAGCATAAGTACTTAGCTGCAATGCTTTTTTTCCGAGGAAAGCAATTTTAGCGCTATCATTTGTGATAGCGGCACGCTCTTTTTTAAATTGTTGCTTGAGCATCCAATCGTATACAAAAAAGAATCCTGCTTTCACTTCACCCGGAAGAATATATGTTGTAAAAACAGGCTGGTTCAGCAGCCCAAAGGCCTTATCATCATAAGCCGCGCCTATCAGCGATGCAGGGATGGCAGGTACAATGTTATTTTCATCATAATACCACCAGCAATAGTAACGGTTATTGATCATGTTGAGAGCATGCAATGCCTTCAGATAATTATTATTACCGGCGATCTGCTGTGCCTTTGCATATGCATTATCCATTGCCTTCAGCTGTTGTTCCAGGAAAGGCTGAGACGCCTGTTTAGCATCAAAACTATCCGACATGGATTTTCCGTAAGCACTGGTAGTATACTCATACCAGGCCAGCGCGTTGTTCAGTGTACCCGCATGAGAGTGAAGTGTATCCATCATTATATCATGGACAGTAGTATCCTGATCATTAAACACGAGGCTTAAAGAGTCGCCGGGGTTCAGATAAACTTTTTGCGAAGCCATAGCAGATTCGCCGATCATTAATAAATTAATAATAACCGGTTCACTGATATCTGTTGTCCAGGTAATATGATCCAGGCTATCTAATGGCAGCATTGCCGCTGGTGGTGCTTTTCGCAACACCGCATTCTTTGCGGTCGATAATTGTTCGATCCGGAATTTTCCTTTTTTTTGAAAGGCTGTTAAAGTAAGACTACTTCTAACAGATTTATCTACCTTTTGTTGCGCAATTACTACCGATGAGGTAATCAATGCTATGAGAAAAAAGATGATCACTCGCATGATATATAATTTACCTTGGGTTTTGTTCCAGGTGGGTGGCGGAAGTTTCTTTTGCAGGAATAGGAAAAACGTATCGGTTATCTCCTGGCGACAACGTAAATGTTTCATTATTCAGTGTGCGCGTTAACGTTACAGCGTATTCCGGATCCACATTTAAACGTTTGAGATCCATGAGGCGGAGGTTCCTGAAGATCAGTTCTTTGCGACGCTCTTTCAGTACAATTTTCAGTGCTTCCTTTGGAGATGCAGCCGTTAGAGACTGAAAGGCATCTACTTCGAAACGATTTACCAGTAAGGTATTCAGATCGCCCATCGCTTTACCGGTTTCATTTTTACGCGCATAACATTCCGCCCGGATGAGATATAATTCTGCCACTGAAAATCCGGAAAAAGGATTCGGCACATTCGTACTGCCGCCATCGTTATAGCTACCGATAAACTGATAGTCGCCCTGATCCGGCATCTCTCTAAAAAACAAAGAAGTACGTAGATCATGGCTATCATAAAGCTGATAAGCATCAGGAGAGATAAAATTATTTTTCGCATATATCCCTGTAGTCGATGAAATAAAAATAACTTCCGGATTGCTCACAATGGTAACCGGAAATACCGCATCAAAAGGGCTGTTTTCCGGATCTACCTTGTTATAATCCAACAGGGTATTTTGGAGAGACAGGCCAGCAGTAGCCTGTTCCATGGCCCGATCGTAATCCCCTATCTGCAGGTAAATACGTGCTGCCAGCGCATGGGCTGCGGCGCGGGATGGTCTTGTTTTATACGTTGCTTTTACCGGCAATAGTTTTATAGCATCATTCACATCTATGAGTATCTGTGCATATACATCCTTTATACTATTACGTGTAACCGGCACCGTTACATCAGAAGATAAGCGAAGAGGTACACCTGGATCTTTATCTGCTGTAGCAGCGTTGTATTGTTTTGCAAAAGTATTCAACAGGTTAAAGTAGGCGTAAGCGCGATAAAAATCTGCTTCCCCTTCTACCTGGTTACGCGCTTCCGGCAATCCGGCCGGATTAGCTGCCAGACCTTCTTTGATGGTATTGGCGTAAAAAATTATTTTATATGGCGCACTCCAGTCCCGTATATCATCATCCGGAGCGAAGAGGTCTTTACTCCAGGTGTAGGTACGTTGAAAGTAATCCTGTGGTATATCTCCATATTGATCTTCCGTTAAAAACAAGTCATCCGTCATGATATCTCCTATGCCCGGTGTTAGCGTCATGGTCCACTGATCATCGAGCAGTAAACGAAAATCTTCCACGCCGTAAGGAATGAGTTTGTCTTTAGGCTGTATATCCAGGTAATCTTTACAACCTGCCAAAGCCGCCACTATAAAAGCAAATACTATATAAATACTCTTCTTCATTGCTTAATTGTTTGATGTGATCAGAAACCTACTTTGGCACCTATTGCCAGTGTGCGCACCGGCGGCATCACTGAAGAAAATGTTTGTGGTGCATAGTCCGGATCTATTCCATTTTTATTTGCGCTCCAGATAATACCCAGGTTGCTGGCTTGTGCATACAGGGTGATGCGGTTCACTGGCAACGAGGCTACTGTTTGCCGGGTGATGTCGTAACTTAATAATACATCCTGCAAGCGCACATGATCTGCTTTATTCACATTCACATCTGAATACTGGTACAAATCATTGTTCGTCCGATCCTGCGTCCTTACACCAGTAAAGGCCGGAATATTTGTTTTCGCTTCGTCACCGGCTTGTTTCCAGCGGTCCTTAAAGATATCCGGGCCGCGCTGGTACATAGCCGCCATGGTAAAATATCCCGGGTCGCTGCCACGGTAATAATGTCCCAGTTTATACAGGATATTCACCGTGAGACTCAGCTGCTTATAAGAGAAGGTATTGGCCACGCTGCCGAATACCGGTGGATTTACGGCACCCATGTATTTCATTTTATAAATGTTATCATAGATGCGTCCCGCCTCCAAACGATCCCTGATAGGTTTACCGTCAGGGCCTATGATGGAGGCGTTTCCTTTTGCATCCAGTCCACCCCATGGGTAAGCCCAGAGACCAAACAGGGGATATCCTTCCACTGGCAGATAAGTAGAACGATCATCATCATCGCGGCCGCCATATAACAGGAAGAGCGAAGGATTCATGCTACTGCCGGTATTATAAAACTTGGTCACCTTATCTTTTGCTACACTTACCATCAAGGTGGTGTTCCACCTGAAATTATTTGTGCTGATATTACGGGAGTCCAGCTTCAGCTCCCAACCATGGGTGCGCATCGCGGCAATGTTGCTGCTGATGCTATTAAAGCCAGTAGACGGCGCCAGGAAAGCACTTCCAAAAAGATCCTGGGCACGCTTGTTGAAATACTCCAACGATCCGCTCAGCGATTCGTGAAATAGTGCGAAGTCTACCCCAAGGTTTACTTGTCCTACTTTTTCCCAACGCAGGTTAGGATTAGCAGGATTAATAATATTCGCATACGGAATATAAGAAGTGGCATTTTCACCTGATGGCATGAGATTAGCCGTAGTATAAGCTGTAGCTGTTTTATTGATGTTACCGTTGAAACCATAGGTAACACGCAGCTTCAGCATATCCACCCAATCCGCATGAAAGAATTTTTCACGCTGCACCTGCCACGCAGCACCTACTGACCACAATGGATTCAGGCGACGATTGCGCTGTACGCCAAAAAGATTAGAGCCATCTACCCGGCCGCTGGCGGATAAGGTATAGCGATTAAGATAAGTGTAGGAAGCATTGCTAAAGTAAGAAATGAAACGATCTTTTATGTAAGTTACAGGGATACCTACGCCCATCGCACTACCAATAGAATTGGTGAAACCGAAATAGTTCGGGAATTGCGTGACCATGTCCACATCCGCAAATTGCAGCGTATGATCATTGTAACCGAAGAGGCGCTGCCGGTTTCCTTCTCTCAGAATTTCTCTTGACTCCGCGCCTGCAATAGCTGCCACTACATGCTTTTGGCGCCAGCTATGATTGAAATTTAACTGCCCCCGGAATGTTTGCGCCGTGAGATCATTCTTCACCAGCGTTAAAATATCTCCCAGCGGCAGATGCCGTACCAGCTCACCATCAGGCATCGTTTCTGAAAAGAGATTTACATTGTCTCTTACCATAAACGTGTTCTGATCCTGCAGATTTCTGTCTGATCCGTTATTCTTTTCCAGATTATATTTCAGATCCAGGTTTAAGCCTTTGGTGATTTCATAGTTAGCTCCCAGTCTAACGTTAACGGCCATACTTTTTACACGCCGATTCATTAGCTGGTACTCTGTAAGCGGGGAGTAGTCCATGTTCAGAAATCCCTGATCATATCCATGTTTCTTAAATGCATCATTATAAAACCACGGTACTTTCAACGCATTGCCGTTATCATCTACCAGCCTGGAGTAGGGGGAAGGGATCTGGGCACTTACATTTGTGGCACTACGTGATCCGCTGATGATATCGAAAGCAGAACTACCTGTTACGTCAAAAGGGTTGGTGGCATTGCCTTGAGATAGCTGTCCTGCGATGCTGAGTTCCAGCTTTTTTGTTACACGAACGGTGTTGCTGGTATTCAGCGTGAAGCGCTCATAGTCGTTGCCAACCATGTAGTTGGCATTTTTATCATATCCTGCAGATAGATAATACTGCATGTTTTCACCACCGCCACTCACATTCACCTGGTATTGCTGTGTTAAAGTGTTCCTGGTAAATAAGCGACTATAATCATCCAGGATATCAATATTATGGAGTGAGTTTACTTTTTGTGCAGCGATGTCGCTGCTGATCTTTCCGTCTTTTTCGTCTTTCCAGATCTGCACTGCTTCCGGGATAGGGAGCCTGCTGCCAACAGAAAACAGGTTATTAAACCTACCTGCTTTAAACAATATTTGTTGGGCATCTATATAATCACTGGTGCTCATTAAATGCAGCTGGCTGTAGTCAGGCTTCTTTCCAAAAACAATATTTGTTCTCGCTTCCACTGTAGGGCGCTGATTCAATTTACCCTGGCGGGTAGTGATCACAATCACCCCATTGGCTGCCCGAACACCCCAGATAGACGCCGCTGCTGCGTCTTTCAGGATGGTGATGCTTTCTACATCATCGGGATCGATGCTATTCAGATCACCTTCTATCGGGAAACCATTCACTACAATCAGGGGCTGATCTTCAGAGAACAAGGTACTGCGGCCGCGCAGGCTCAGCTTAGGCTTATCGGACGTCACACTTCTTGAAAAAGACAAGCCTGTACTGAGACCTTCGAGTTTATCGAGGATATTGGTGGTGATGCGTTTATCCAGCTGTGACTTATCTACCTGCGAAAAAGAGCCCGTAGCGCGTTCCTTCGGGAGCGTGATGTAACCCGTAGTGACCACTACTTCGCTGAGTTTCTTTTTATCTTCTTCCAGATAAATGATTTGTTCCTCTTCTCCTCTGATTTCTTTAGTAATATACCCCAGGAATGACACCTGTAACAGCGGGTGCTGCATCCCGGTAGTAATAGAAAACGCGCCGCTGCTATTGCTGGTAGCTCCTTTATCAGTACCCTTCACGCGGATAGTAGCGCCAATCAATGGCTGTTTATTATCCAACGACAATATCCGACCGCTGATGGCGTACGCTGTGTTGGCTGCTACCGGCTTAGGCGTTACTACAATCGTTTTATCCACTACCTTCCAGGTAAAAGGGATCTGGCTGAAACACTGCTGTAAAGCCGTTTCCAACGTTGCCTGCTTTACTGACAGGTTGATAGTCCCCGCTTTTTTTACCGACTCGTTATTATATAAAAACTCGTACCCGGTCTGTTGCTGAATAACGGCAAATGCTTTCTCTGCGGACACATTCTGCAGGCTCGCCGTGACTGACTGCGCGCATAGCGGCACTATATACTGCATACAAAGCAGTAATATGAACAATCGTTTCATTGACTACAAGAGATTTTGGCTCAGCGAGCATGACAATCGTCTACCCGTAACGTTCCGGGTATCATTCTGACAATTACACTGGTTGGTTGTTGATTAAAATGCTACGTTTATTTGTCTTCCACTCAATTTAAAGTTGGCTCCCCCAGTTTGATTTAATAGCTCCAGTACCTGTTCTATATTATCATAGCGCTTCATGGCGCCGGTGAAATGCTGGCTACCTGCTTTTCCTTTTGGATATACTGCCGTTACATCGTACCAGCGCTCTAACTGGTGCAATACAGTAGTGATATCATCATTCCTGAATACGAACATGTCTCTTTTCCAACCCGTCAATGCAGTGATATCCATTTGCTTCGTAGTGGTGTTCCCGTTACTCGTAACACCTACCCAGCCTGGCTGCAATATCGTTGTGTTTACTTTTATACTGCCACTGACTAAAGCCGTTTGCACTGCCGGCTCATTTTCATAGGCCATGATATTAAACTCCGTTCCCAATACCGCCACTTCTACCTTCCCGGCGGTGACGCTGAAAGGCTTCGCCGCATTAGCGGCCACCGCGAAGTAAGCTTCTCCCGTAAGATATACTCTCCGGTTGTTCTCCGTAAAATGTACCGGGAAACGCAATGACGACTCTGCATTCAGCCATACCTGGGTGCCGTCACTCAATGTAAGACTGTAATCCATTCCCCTTGGTATTTGCAGGGTATTATATACTAACGGTCCGCTGGCCTCTTTATACGCCAGCTTATTGCCCTGCTGCCGGATCTTTGCACCGCTTTGCTCTGTTAACAACGTGTCTTTAGTCCCGTTAAGAACAACCTCCTCTCCATTACCCATGATCAGCACCGGTCTTCCCTTCATCTGCTGCGTTTTCGCGATCACTGGCGTCAGTGGCTCCATACTATTAGTATACCACCACTTCGCGCCAATAGCCAACACAATCAATGCCATGGCCGCGGCCACCCGTCCCCACGGGACCATCCTTTTCACCATCACCTCTCCCTCAATACGATCCCAGGCCTGCTGCGGATGATATTTCCCCATTGCCTGCATCTCCTCCTTCAACACCTCCTCCTTACTCAATTCTTCAAACAATAACCTGTTACCCTCACTCTCAGCTATCCATGCCTCCAACTCCACGCTCTCTTCTTCAGATAACGTATTATCCCAATACTTCACTATTAACCGGGACGTGTGATACAGGTGGTTGTATGATTCCATGTGCTACTATATCTATAAACAATCTACTGATTGCAAATGGGTGAAAGACCTAAAAATATTTTTCTGAAACGAGGAGACATAATGCAAGAAAGGCTTCCGGCTTTAATCTTAGCTTTAATAACTCTAATGCCCTGGCTTTTTGCGTTTTTACCGTATTAATGGAAATCTTCAACTCATCAGCGATTTCCTGGTTTTTTAACCCCTCCAGGTAACTGAGCTTGAAAACATTACGGCAACCTTCCGGCAAAGAGGCAATCGCTCTATACACTTCTCCCCATACTTCCGCTTTGAGCACGGCAGCTTCTTCTGCCACCTCCGTCTGCGTTTGCGCGAATTTCTTTACCACCTTTTGGTGCTTAAGGTGATTAAGACAAGCGTTTCTTACCATCACATACAGAAATGTTTTAATGGCTTTTAGATCTTTTACATCCGCATTGTGTTGCCAGAATTTGATGAAAGCTTCCTGGACGATGTCTTCTGCAGCGGCGGAATCGGCGATGATTTGATCAGCGAAACGGCATAGGCGCAGGTATAGCAGGTCAAATAATGACTTTAGTTGGTGATGGGAGAGTTGTGGATCGCCGGTATGCATTGGGGTAAATTTAGGGAGAATAGGGGGGATTTGCAATTGTGGGGATCTCGGTGGTATTTTTTATATTTGTTTATCATTTTGAGATTTGACTCGAAGTAATGACTTTATCATTTTCAAATTGATTAGACCCATTCGTGTAATACGTTATTTACATTTGAAACCCGGAGTATCATTTTCTAGGCTTACGTACTGTACCAATAAACATCGTAGTGATATGAAACGCAATCCAAAGTGGCATAGAGATGAAATCTTGCTTGCGCTCCATCTGTATCTTTCACCAGATAGAGGCAGTATCGATAAAAAGAATCCCAAGGTGATAGCATTAAGTAAATTGTTGAATGACCTTCCGATTATATCAAATAGACCAGATCAAGAAAAATTCAGGAATGCAAATGGTGTAGCTCTCAAACTAAGTAATTTTTTACCTTTCGATAAGAAGAATTACCATGGCAAGGGTATGACCAGAGGCTCTAAGCTGGATAAAGAAATATTCGAGGAATATTTTGAGAAAAGAGATCAACTAAATAATATCGTTAAAGAGATCATTAATATTACAAATAGTGAGGAGATAAAAGAGGAAATATTACATATCGAAGAAGATGAACAAACCTTAGAAGACTCCGTAGAAGAAGGTACTATATTGTATAAACTTCATAAGTTTAGAGAAAGATCTCCCCAAATTGTTAAACGTAAAAAGGAAGATATACTGGAGAAAAAAGGGAGGCTTCTGTGTGAAGTATGTGGTTTTGATTTTCATAGCTCCTACGGAGATCTTGGAAAAGGATTTATTGAATGTCACCATCGCGTCCCCCTATCTAATATTAAAACGTCTCGAAGAACAAGTCTAAACGATTTAGCCCTTGTATGCTCAAACTGTCATCGCATGTTGCACAAGAATATGGCTAAAACCTCAATAGAGAGATTAAAGGAAATAGTTAATTCGTTGTAATCTATCTAGTCTAAAATCGTCAAATCATTAATAAATCCTTTCAAATTAGTCGCCAATGCTAAAGCTAAAGGAGTTGGAACACCATTTCCAATCATTTTAAATTTTTTTGATAGTAAACCTTTGGTCGTTAATACATAACAATCCTCCACACCTTGAATTCGTAATGTTTCACGAACAGACAAACGCCTATGCTGGTATGGATGCAGATGTACTTCATTATTCCCGTAGCAAGCAGTAGGGCTATACCTATACCTATGGAGTCTTTTGAAAGACCTCCGGCTTGTCTCGCCTTCCTTTATTCCCCTTAGTCTTCTTTTATCTCCTTTCAAATTAAAATATTCATTTGCATTGGGAATATTATTTTCTGTACCCTCTTTTACCAAACAAGATTCAACACAAAGACTCAATGGGATCCCTTCAGGCTCTTCAACCTTTGAACCAAATGAAACTGATTCAGGCCAATTATAAAGCTCTTGCGGATTTTTAAATTTAGTATTCCTATGAAAAGGAAACCATTTGCCATCTTCATTATGATTTATATTTCCTAAGTCAAACATCTTTTTCAAGATTCCAACTACAAAAATCCTTTCACGCGATTGAGGCACCCCGTATTCCAAGCTATTTAAGACATCCCAATCAATCAAGAAATCATCCTTCATTATTCTTAGTAAATCAAAGAAATGTTCTGCATTTTTCTTTATTTTTATCAATCCTGTCACATTTTCCATTACAAAAAAAGCAGGTTGAAGTTCAAGGATTTTATACAAATAGGCATCTGTTAAAGAACCTCTAGCACCCTTAAAACCATTCAAATTACCATTTACGCTAAAGTCTTGGCATGGAGGTCCCCCTATTATTCCGAATGGCCTTTTGCCCTCTTTTCCAAAGGCCTCTGCAATTATTTGCGCTGGAGGTATCAATTTTATAGACTTTGTATTGGAAATAGAATATTCAATACCATCTTCTCCTAACCCAATTCCATTCTTCCACGATGTTATTCCTTGTTTATAAAAATCAGCGAATCTTAAATCAACTTCATTTGTCCAGATTATATCAAATCCAGCTTTAATAAATCCCATATCCATTAAGCCCCCTCCAGAAAAGAAGGACAATATTGGAAACTCATGATTGTTCTTAGGCATATATAACTGTAAAATTATTTGAGGTCGCGTTTAATGATTTACTATTCTTAACCAAATTAAAAAGCTTAATTTCTTTGCCTAATAACTTTGCAAAAAATCCTCTCATCTGAACCGAAAAACCATTTACGAAAAATCTAGCATCATCTGCGATAAGCTCAACCCCTAAAGTGCCATTTCCAAACACATTAATGTCCATAAGTATGCCTGCCAAATCTCTTGTCTGAGCGTAATTTACTTTATGCCAATTGCTATAATAAATACAAGCAGGTCTACAAGAGCATGATCTACAATTGGTAGCATTACAAACAGCAAGCTTATCAAAATCACCATCAGATATAATCTTATTAATCGACGATAGTGTTGTGATTGCATCAGAATATATTCTCTCGCACTCCTCAAAAGTAAAAATAATTTCTATATATAAATTAGCTATTGTAACGATATACAAATCTCTAGGAAATAATCCATTCATATCGTAAAATAAATAGGCATATAGCTTTAGTTGAAGTTCATACTCCCTTTTAATGATAGTAATTGGATCCCCTTCATCACCAGGTTGAATCTCRTATATGTTTCCTGACTTAAAATCAGCAATAGATATATAGTCGCCATCTTGCGTTATTAAATCAGCAGTTCCTGTAATTGTTTTATCTTTATTTGTTAATGCTACTTCCGAAAGGTACTTTCTTGCCGTCGAAGTAAATGATTTATGTACTAATCGTTTACCTTTAATGAGATTCTTAACTTGAAGCTTCTTTAATGCAAAATCATTAGCAAAATGTTTTAGTGGCACTAAATGCGATAGTCCCAAAGCTTTCAATTCATCTTCTTTTCTTTCTATTTCCAATTTCCAATAAAATTCAAATTGCTCATTGTTCTCAATAACATTTTTTGATATTAACTCAATAACTTTATGCAATACGCTACCCAAATAAGCGCTAGGACTATTAGGCAGGAGATGTTTACGACTCAATGAATTTGCCAATACCTGTTTGTAAGGACACTGAGTAACTGAATAATATTGACTGGCCGATAGCCTCGCTAACGGAAGAATCTTAAATGAAGGTATGCTATAGATCATTTATTCATTATTTTTTGATAACACCACCCAATTCGTCTTTGAAGATTAAACGTATCCAAGCATTCAAAATCATCTTCAGAAATTCCACCTTTACTAGAAATATATTCGTGAGCTTCTGCCATACCAACAGTATACCATGCGTCTTCTTCCGGCTTCTCCAGATTCCAAAATGGATGAACAATCAAAATCACCTTCCTTCTCCCACGCTTAGGAGATCCATGTTTAATGGCAGGAATTCCATTAAAATCAATAACAAATTCCTCTTTGCTAGATGAGCTAGTAACAAAAAAACTCTCAATAAATTGATCTCTTAAAGAGAAAGCTGTTTCTAGCCAATCTTTCAATTCAGTATAATCAACAAATCGACCATCCGCCCCCGATTTATAACTTCCATTTTTAATCAGCTGCAGTATACCAAGACCTAGTCTCCAATCTAATAAACTGTGCCAATTCATATTCCTGTATACCTTCAAACAATCATAACAAGCGTCTTCACAGCTAGCTCTATGAGAGACTGAATGAATCTTTTGAATATATGATCCTACTCCTCGAGGTGCTAAAGTTTCATCCAGTATTTCACTAAAATTATTGTATAAATGTCTCACAAAACCAGAACCGTTTGGTAGCTCATCTGTCATTATTATTTCTGCAACATTCTTTTTAATAGTATCAAATATTTCAACTTTTGTTATGTCTGCAATTTCCACCTCTGTTGGATCTATATCTAAAGAATCAGCAAGCACTCTTTGCAAAATAAATGCCGCCGAATAGAATCCAGCTCTAACTCCAAGGCTTTGCCGATCTATGTAGTTAGGATTTTCAGATAATTTAAACATATCCAAGTTAAGCTCCTGCGGAACTGAAATGGGAAAGATCTTCAAAATTTCAGTTTTCTTATTAATTGCAATTGCTAATGGCTCCTCAGAGAATCCCTTTGAGAAGAGTACTCGATTATCATTAGATGGCGTGGAGGGAGAGTTTAAGCCATCAGCAACCCACTGATTATAAAAATAATGAGTTTGCTTAGATTCATTATTATAATTGGTTATATCGCAATAACTTCCTTTATATAGTTTATCTCCATTTGAGTTTACGCGCCAGGTAACATCTTTATCAGAAATCACAATTTTGCAATTCGCCCAATATAATTCATTCCGCTTTGAGTCATCATCTGTGGAATGATCAGCATAGATGGGAGGTCTATTAGTAATAAACTCCGATTCATCTTTTGAATCTGTCCCCAGGAGGAGATTTGTTCTATAAGATTTTGGAGATTTAATAACAAAGACACTATAAGTACTTGCCTCTGGATTTCCGCAGTACGGACATTGAGCATTAGTAGGTTTAGTACTCTCTCCATAAGTCTTATTATACCCACATTTCTTACACCTTTCCATCCATCTGCTCAGATAAAAGGGAGAATTTCCGGTTTTATCATCCACTTTGTTAGTAACAAATTTACTCCCAGTTTTTGACCTCCTTTCTATCATTTCACTCGTAAATCCTATTGATTGATATATAGCTTTATCTTTTGTCTTTTGAGCCATAGGCGCAAATTCGTAAATAGCCATTGCTTGAGGTCTGTCTATTTTTAGAATCGAGTTATCTCTTGCAATCCCGTGATATAAGTTCTTAACATCCGTAGGCATTCCAAACATAGGCAAGATGCCACTTTCAGCAAACTTTTGAGAAATATCATCAGTCGGTATTTCAGAATTATCTATGACTGTTTGAAGTCTAGATATAAATCCTTTACCCGTTTCTGTATCACTAAAATATGAATGAAGATCTTCTGCTACAGCTAGCAACTGAATTGGCAGTAATGTATTAATAATTGAGTCAATCTCAAATCCATTTGAACTAATCCACGTAACTAGTTTCTCTTTATAATTACTCCAATTATGGACCTTTCCAAATACACCGTGTATACTAGACTTATCTTCATCATTATTCTCATTTACATCTATAGTCTTAAATGCCTGTCTTAAGATCTCTTTAGTTATTAATCTTAAGCATATTCGCTCCTGCTTCATGGTCAAGAAGGGAGTAGGCGGCCTATCTCCTGTTATTCTTTGAGGATTTGAAAAATAAAATTCATCATGACTTCGACCTCTACAAAAGGTCAAAACAACTGAATACGCTTGCCCCCTTCTCCCAGCTCTTCCAACCCTTTGTTGATAGTTAAATCTTTGTGGGGGCATATTTGCAAGCATAACTGCTTGCAGTGCACCAATGTCTACCCCAACTTCGAGAGTCGTTGTAACACTTAATAAGTCAATACGCTTAACCAATGCATTTCCTTCATTTGGTAATACAACATTTCTAAAGTGCCGTTGTCTTTGAAATTGATTATCTGTTTGACCAGTAAGTTCTTCGCAATGAAGCCTTATCGGCTGTCTATTCAATTTTATTGCCGTGTATGAAATATAGTTTTTATCCCAAATATCTTCGCATTTTATGTTACTATCTTTGTCCAAATGCTTCTTTGTTTGAGTACAAAATCCTCCTGAAAAGTGTAAGTGCGCCCTCTTCCCTTTAGAAGTAATCCAAACTTTATCTGTAGCTATAGATACTTTTATATACAAATCCTGAAATTGGAGACCTGTATCACTTCTAAGTATACGCAAAGAGGTTAGTAGATTAAAAACATTTTGCCCAATTTGAATAGGATCAATACCAAGTGAATTGCCCACCTGCCAGATATAGTCCCTTAATAAAATGGGAAGATTTTTATACTCAACTATTTGCAATGGGAAATTTTCATCATCAATTTGATTGTGCTTATACTTATCCCCTAATATCCTTATTGACGAATTAACAATATCAAGAAAATCATTCTTTCTAAGACCTGCTTTATCAGCGTATTCTTGCAACTTATCCGTTTCAGGATTAATTGTTAAAAACCCTAAAGCGGAGCTTTCAAACGAATAGAATAGCGATGCAAAAAACATCGTAGCCAGTTTACTAAAAGTTCCTTTCTTAATTTCTTGCACAAAATTTGGATCAACACCATCTATCCACTTCATATTTTCAAAGTCAACTACATCATACCACTTAATAACGCTATTATTATGCAGGGCTGTTTGTAACCGGATATCATTCCCTCCTGGATTAATTCCTAATTCAACAAGTTTTTTTATTAAAGGCGCCAGATCTTGACCACTTGTATACTCCACCAAGTCTCTCACTCTTATTATTCGGGCCTCAATTTCTTTAATCTGTTTTAATGCAACATTCTTTCTATCTGTTGATTTAGGAGTGGTACTCTTTGTATTAGCATCTTCCCAAATCTCCTCTACTTCAGCTACCAAATTCGAATATGTAGATCTGAACTCATCAACCTTAACTCCATCTCCACCTTTAAAAGCTGTCAAGATTTTAAGTTTCGTTATTAGACTATAATTGAGTTCTTTAATTAATAACTCCCTTAATAAATCTATAAAATGGTTTCTTTCAATCCCATTGGCAACTTGAGCTGAATCTTCTCGACTATCAGAAAACACTACCAACTTCCTTTCTTCAGGATTATTGGGTAATTGATACAACAGTTCCTTTGCAAACATTTGGCTAGACTTCGCGAAACCTGTACGAAATCCTCTTATAGGAGATATTTTAATTTTGGGAGAGTCATTATTCCACTTACTATGATTAATCCCACAAGCAGGGCAAACACATGGAGTTGCCTTATGAGTCCCTTCATTACTGCTATTTCTATTATAAGCAATATCCAAATTCGGCTGATTAAGGGATACTATTTTAAAATAGTATCCCTTAATCCAATTATTAGGTTCTTCAATAAATTTTGTGTGCTGCTCCTTAACGTCTCCCGAATAAATATTAATACATGCAGGCACCCATTGAGCTCTAAACAGAACTTGATCTATGGAAGTGCCAACTGTAGTTTGATGCCAATATTTCTGTGGCTTCTCATGAGGCTCAAAATCTTGTTTACCCATTGGCCAAAAAACGGCATAATCCTGGTAAGTTCTTCTCTCAAGCAATTTGTGTGGCGTTTTTTCAGGTATTCCCTCAATATTGGGGCTGAGCGGCAACAATTCAAAGGTTGAATCATCAACTCTTAATCTACTACCACCAAACAAAGTTGTACCGCAACTATCACAATATAGCAATTCCAATACCCGATAACCTTTATTTGACTTTATTTGTGCTTGCGGATACAAGCGTCCTACCGTACGCAATTCATCATTATATTTCTTATCATTATCATCCGGTTTCAACGATCCCCAAAGGCCTTCGATATTTCTAAAGAAAAAATGAAATCTAAACCTAGGTAGCTTTGATTGAATATTTTCCCCTTCAATTGATTGATAAATAGGCATATCATAAAGGGAGCGCAAAATAAAAAGACCTCCCAAAGCATCTCGAAGATCTTCGTTAGAAGATGTATTACCAAAGATACTTTCAGATAAAATATTCGTTGATTCATTGTCCCCATTAGCTCTAATAGAACATACTGCCCTCTCATTATTCTCAATTAAACAAGCCTTATATAGGCGTTCTCGTAATCTTAGCTTTCTATCAACCAATACTCTCAGAAGCAATGAGATCTCATCAGGATCATCAATAGAGAGCATCGAAAACTTCATCAATTCATGCGCAGAAGAGTAACATGCTTGTTTAAAACCATCACTATTTAAATCTTCACAGTTATCATAATAAGCATCTTTTATCGCTTTAAAAGGAGAAACAGGCAACAGTAATGATTGATTATTAGATAATTTTTCAATTGGATTATTAACACCTACTATTATTTCAAATGATTCTTTGACATTTGTAACCCCAAAAAAATCCTGAATAAACTCCAGGCTTTTTTCATCTTCACTATCTAAAGATGCTGAGGATGCAAGTATCTTCAATTGCTCGTGTCCAGGATGAAGACCCAATCTACTTAGTATAAGCTTCAATAGATACGCGACTTCTGTTCCTTGTGTTCCTCTGTAAAGATGTAATTCGTCAATAATTAAATGAAATATTCTGTTCTTTCTTTCTTCTACTTTTTGCTCCGTCGATAATTCGATTGAAAATTCATCCTCACAATACAGCCAATCTTTAGTCTTGTTAAAAATGCCATCGTCAACATCACGCATTAACATAATACTCAACATTGAGTAATTAGTGATCATTATATCCGGTGGCGCTACTTGCATATCAAAACGACACCTCATTTCAGCACCATCTAATCGTGGAAAAAAAGAAAGCAAATCCTCTCTACTTGTAGAAGTATGATTACCTGAATTAAAAAAATCAATTACATTACTAGACTCATTATCAACCTTTTTTAATTCTTCTCGCAATTGCCCAATCTTAAATTTGTTAATCGCTTTAGATCCATCATCCTTAAAATAAAATAATTCGCCAGAGGTAGGAGTATTACCATTATAACGTCCAAAATATATAGCATTATTCTTTGCATTTTCTTTAAGCCAAGCTCTCGTATTGTCAGAATCTAGAGATTTTCTCAATCTCGTAAGTTGATCTTCCACTAACGCATTCATTGGATATAAAATTAGCGCTCTGACGGCCTGAGGCCTGTTATCTCCAGGCCTTTGTCTAACATTGATGGATAGTTCATAATCTAAATCAGGTGATACGATATCTTTGTCCTTCAAACTTTCATTATTCCACCATTTGTTACTATTGCAACCTTTAGAATTTCCCCAACTAGCTAATTCCTTACTTAACTGCGCAAACAGTGGCAGCAAAAAAGACTCTGTTTTACCGGATCCGGTACCAGAAGTAATAATACAGTGTTTTCCTCCCATTACTTTTCTTAACATTTCTGCTTGATGAAAGTGTAGTGGGTAGGAATCTGAAAATAATCCGGTTTTAACAAGCCCTTTAAATAAGTCGAGTTCGTAATCATTTAAAGCATCTCCCAGATCCTCTTTACTTAAGGATGAGATATACTTTCCACTTGACTTATAATCTGGAAGAGGTTCGATCCACGGCTCCCGATACAATACTTTATCTCTATTCAATATATCTCTTCGCTCTTTATCAACACTATCAAACTTAGTGTCAAATGCAGTTTCTACATATCTGATAAAATTATCCTTTATGATATCGAATGAGTAAATGGGATTACGCATGATCTATAAACTATTATGAATTTGTAACTGTTGATTAAATTTCTTGAATAAGTTCTCCGCAAAAAGCTTGGGCACATTTTGATACAATTGATAAATATGCATCTTATTATTGACTTCTATTCTCTTCAGATATGGAGCTTGTCCACTCAAAAGCATTATCGATTCAGCAATTAATCTTGGTAGCTGAATCGTTATTGGAATTGCGAGAATTTCCTTTTCTTTAGAATAAAAAATAACATTTTTCCCAATCTCTGCTAGCAATAAAAACTTACCCCAACTTCTGTCTACTTGATAACTCCGTCCACCAATCCATATAATATATTTGAATTTATAATTGAAATAGTACTCATGAAATGACAATTCTTTGTCTATTTTCAGATCACTATCTTTTTTAAATTTCAGCTCGTCAATATTAAACGTTTTTCTAGCCCACTCGATATCGCCATCCAAACCTTGGGCATTATTCAGCAAATAATTTTTATAGTCGATCAAAGTATTACTAAAATCCTGTAATCCGAATTGAACAATCTGAGGTTGACAATAAGGCCGTTGGATTTCATTAAATTGAATATGCAATTTCTCTGCTATTCGCCTTAGTTTCATCCATGCCTGAGAACTATTCTTGCAATCAGCTGGTATGAGTTTAATAGTGTCCGGGAGCAAATAGCTATTTAGCTGTTCTTGCTGTGGAATAATCTGGAGACGTATCTTTTCATCAACGCAAATACTAGATAGCTGTTCTATAGTCTTTTTAATACGTCCACCTATTAAAATAGCTTCAACACTCTTAGAAGAAGGGATCAATATTATTTGTGGCTTATTAATAGTAATTCTATCTAATGAATAATCATAGTCTAAAAAGCCAAGATAGTCATAGTAATTTATTGATTGTTGCTTAATATATTTTGGGTTTGAAGAGCCCTTATCATTCTTCCAAACCTCACTTCTATTTGCTATTAGGTCAATTACATATGAGAATTTTTCAAAGCATATGCTTTTCATTTGTGTCAAGTACTCAAGTACTAGATTTCCATTTGACAATAGATAATCCTCCCTTTCATTATTAAAAAATGTCATTTCATAATCTGATGGGAAAAAATATGGTAAGCATATCGCCTGTCTTTGCCAATTGTCGTATACTGTATTACTCCCTCTTACATAAGAAGGCACATTTGACGTGCAAACTTCACCTCTATTATTTCTTTTCACCAGGTCACTTTCAATAATATCATTTGGATTGAATTTGCTTTCAACAATTCTGTACGGTATATTGGATCCTATCAAATCTTCATTGTCACTCCCAATAGTAAAAAAGCTATCAAGTGCCATTTCAGATGGGAGCATAAATTCATCTAGAACTAATACACTTCTTGTCAGATATACTTTATCCTTTGACTCAGTATACTCCAAAAAAATCCTTTCACTACCATCTGCACCTACTATTGCTATATTGGGTAAAAAATAATTTAGAAAATCTCGATTGGAAATTTTAAGCCCCCCTCTAAATACAATTTTTTTATCTGGAGAAAACTTCAACACATCCTCCGTACTATGTTCAATTATCGGATTATTAAATCGATATAATAAAAACCCGTTAGGAATATTATCATAATCCAATCTTTTGAAATTATTAGGCTCAAAATGCAATCCCCATTCTTCAATTGACTCCCTCTTTCTAGAAGAGCACATAAGATACATTTTTGCCAACCTGCTCATTGTCTCAGTCTCAATATATGTATCAGCAGACAATCCAAAATTCATCCCCGATGAATATAAAATTATGTCATTCTTTGTCGGGGTCGTTCTCCATTTATTATCGGTATCTCTCCATTCAATTTTCTGATCAAATGGTACTTTTATTGCACTAGAAAATCCATTTGAGAGATACGTAACAAACTGATCATTCAAAGTCAAATCCTCCGGAAAGTCATTCTTGGAATATAAATAGTATGAATGATTTAACTCTTCATTACTAAAATCTAATTCAAATGATGAAAGCAAAACGCTATAAATCCATCCTGACTTAGGTTTCATCAAATATCCATCTTCTTGATACTGAATAACCTCTCCTTCCCAACTCTCAAAATGGCTCCTAACTATATCAAGTACTATTTTTTTCAATGGATGATTATCTTCTCTGACAATCTCCATAAGCTTGTTGCTGAATCCCGCGCATTTGCCACCATAATTTAATAATATTGCTTCCAGGCGCTTATCTGATATAAATGAATGCGGGGCAATATCTGCTTCCCAAAAAACTTTAGAAATATCTCTAATATTCTTAGGAGTAAGGAGGCATTGAGAGAAAATCTTTCCAACATATTTCCAATTAGGATTTCCAAATTGTCTTTCTGTAAACAACCCTAAATCAGTCTTAAAATACTCCTTACTCCATTTATCCAACTGCCGCCAAAGAGGGTCTATTTGAGCAAAAGTACTTGTTCCTTCCTTCTTGCTGGAAATATTATTTACATGCAAAAAATCATTAAGCGGGTCATAATATGAATTAGCCCTAATACCAATTTTACTTTCAGTTAGTGGGATTATTAAAATAGGAATAAACCCAATAAAAATGGGATAAGTTATACTTGTAGCCTTATTAGTGACATAAACTCCATCTATTTCAAAGGGATGCTGATTCTTAAGCTCGAAAATCCACTTACAATATTTACTCCATTCCTCAATACTATATCTAACGTTTTCTGAAAATGATCTCGACATACCATTTCCTCGCAAACCGACCTTAACGGCCCTACAATAGTCCTTCCAACTTTCCTCATCTGAAGAAAAGCTAAAATTTTCTTTTCCTAATTTTGTTACTTCTTCTTGAGTTATATACAAAAGCACTTCACACCCTGCTTTGGTCGAGTCAAAGAAATGTGAGGCAATAATATTATTCCATTCTAAATACTTCACATGAAAATTATTAAATAGAACCAAATAGCTAATGGAAACAAGAACTATGAAAACACAGCACCTTGAAAAAGGGTAATCATCTAAATGATATGATAAAATTTTGAAAGCTTAAATGGCTTCTACATATAGAAATAGATTTTTCTATGCAACAGCATTGGGAAAATTACCTAGTATCTTAATTATGCTAGTACTGGTAAATCGTATTCTGAGGTGATTTCATCCATGGGTTATAAATTAGATTAAGTTATCATGAGGACTCTTTCATAAGACAGATAACCTGCTTAGAAAAGAAGTTTTAACGTAAACACAATATACTAAATTCTTAAATTTTATTTAATCTTTCTAATTACCAACAATTCCCTAGCCTCCACATCTAATGCCTCCGCTATCTCAAACAATGTCTCCACTGTTGGCTGCATGTTATTAGTACACCATTTCGAAACAGAAGTCCTATTCACCTTCAATGTTTCTGCTAACCAATTATTGGTTTTTCCCTTCTCCGCCAGTACAGCCTTGATTCTATTGAATACTTTATCACTCATAATGAAGCTTTAAAAGCATATTCTCTTCAATTTAGGTATTATACTTTCATTATAATTCAATCAATTGCACATATAAAAGCAAATTACTAATACTAAAACAGTTCAAATACTGCCTTTAAAGCTATTTAATCATATATTTGAGCATAATAGAAAATCTATTGTTATGCAAACCTCTCAAACATTTCCCCCACTTATCCGAGCAAGAATCCACAGATCCCATGCTCGTCATAGACCACTTCTGCGAACTATTCCCTCCAGCCACTGCACGTGAAAGCCTCTGGCTTTGGCTCTCAGAAACCCTCACCGCAGAAGACACACAATACGAAAATGCCCAACACCGGGCAGACTTGCTTTTATTCTACCATGAACTCCTAAGACTCCTCGACGCCAGTTACCTTCTTAGCCTTACAAAATTATCCAGTCAACAATTAAATGAGCAGCTTGTCATCGCTTCCTGATACCAGGTAAATAAGCATTGGCCGCTACGCAATAAAGCAGGGAGGAGCTGTATTGTCTCCGGAAAGTATGAATACTGAGGTTTTATGCAAGCGGTCAATGCTTATTTATTAAGTTTGAGCATGCCACATGACTATCAGCTCATAAGAGAAAACTTACGACTCACCCAGGAGTATTGCAAATTCAGATTAGCCAATTCCACATTTGACAACGCCGCTATTTTCAGAAGCATTAATCCCGAATATGGAGGGGCTCCATTATTCACTTACACAAAAGCCTTTTTCGGGGATTTCAACATCCCCGAGTGGGGCAGAGATCCTATACGAAACGGAAATGAAACACTAATACAGGAATTATTTGATTACCAATTAAAGATTAAAAAGGAATGTATCGAGGGAGAGAGAAAAAATGAGATTAACAAAGAAGGAAAAATATTAGCCTGCAGAATAGATCTAACCCTGGTAGATGGTGCTGCAGGCGAGGCTAGTGAAGGTATCCTGGACAGCTACAATTTTCCGCCAATAGATACCTGGTTTCATTATATTGATGCTCCCGCAAACTGTCTGTTGCTGGCCTGGATTCCAGCTTTCTTCACCCATCTTGTTAATGACGGCATTGATGTAAATCCGGAAGAATGCATTCAATGGCTAGATATTTGGGATCCGGAAATGTCGGCTGATACCATGCGATAATAAATTTCACTCTAAAGAAACTTAAGACCACCTATGCTTCACGACATGATGGACGCAATAAAAGAAAAACTGGGCCTCACTCAGTTATATTGCGAAATGCAAATGGCTAATTCTACGCACGGTCCGGAGGCTATCTTACGCAGCATCAATCCTAAATTAGAAAATGAACAACGGCTGTTCTATTACATAGAAGCAGGTAGATCTCCGCTGGTGCAATGGCTAAAAGACCCATATGGCGATAAAACCGGAATGTTGATAGCGGACGCCTTTGACTATCAGATGGATTTTAAACGAAAAGAGGAAAGTCACTTCGCATACCAGGACATCGACAAGGAAGGGAAGATACTCGCCTTCATGATCGGCTGGAATTTATTTGATGGCGCAGCCACCGATGAAACAGATGGCTTTCTCGACGATTACAGTTGCCCACCTATCGATACGTGGTTTCACCTCTTTAGTACTTCTGAAGGTCCTATATTATTGGCATGGATACCCGCTCTCTTTGTAGATCTGGTTCATGAAGGCATTGATGTAAATATGGAAAAGTGCATTCAATGGTTAAACATCTCTCACCCCGACATACATGACCTGATCATAAATTCATAAAAAAAGCCCGACAAATAAATGCCAGGCTCGTCAGTAAACCCTTCCTTAATTTCACATAATCTTATACCAGGGCAACCCGTCCCAGCCTTTCGGATGGTGAATTGACGGGCTTATACTATTTCCAGTGATTTCAAACCAGGGAAAGGAGCTTCTACCTTCCGGATGATGTGTGGTAGGATATAGCTTATTGTCCCTGATCTCATACCAGGGGAGGGAGCTGGAACCCTTTGCATGGTGTATGGTTGTAAAAACATTGTTTTCTCTGATTTCATATTCTGCTAATGAACGCCCTCCATCAGGATGATGTAATGTTCTGTGGAGTTTCATGGTATTTGTTTTTTAGTTTTTAAAAATATGGCTAACGGTTCTTTTGGGTCTACGAAACAGATATCGAATATAAGAAAATATTTGGTTAGGAAAACATACGATTAGTATTAAATTCTATGCTCTCTTATTCCATAACCTTTGCCATATTCGTTATCCAGTTCGAGCCCGTCATCTTCTTCAAGTATTTCGCGAAGCTTGGGAATATAAACGTAAAGCGACTTCTTTGCGCCTTCCTTTCCACCCCATACGTTCAGCAGAATATCTTCCATACTAAGTGTCCGATTAACATTATCATAAAGGTAAATCAACAGTTTACACATATAAGGCGACAACTTCGTTTCAGTTCGAGGTCCGGTAAGCATTAAACTGTTTAAGTCAAGTTTAAATATCCCTATATCCTTCATTGTATTCTTTGATTAAGATGCAGATTTAGCAGGGCAGATAATTGTTTGATGTTGAGTGTTTTTGTGAAGTAGCCATTGCCACCACCTCTTCCAAATACTTCCGCAGCTACTATTGCAGGATCTTCACCCGATAGAAACACAATAGGCACTTGTTTATCTGCATTTCTGATTCTCTCACCCAGACCGATTCCATCCAGATGGGGCATTTGGATATCCAGCAAACAACTATCAAAGCTCATCTGGTTAAAAAGCAACCATGCCTCTTCACCATCAAATGCACTGTGCACTTCAAAGCCATTTTGCTGTAAAACCTGTTTTACGATACGGGAGAAAAGGGTATCATCGTCTGCATGCAGGATGCGATATTTCATAAGATGTTACTGTGTTGTAAAAGAAATGAATCCCGGCAAAAAGCACATTTTACAATTCGGAGAATGCTATACGGATAGTGGCCGCTCTTATCTTTTTAGACGCTCCTACGATTGGTTGGTGTACTGTAAGATTATCAAAACAATAATCCAATACCCAAAATAAGCGAGTAATTATTTAAGTAGGCTGGATTTTAAACAAAAAAGATTTTATGTACTTCAAAACGCTGAAACACCTATTCCGATAGGGATCCATCGGTTAATGGTTTGTTAAGCAACACTTAATACAAGTTGAATAACACTTCTAATTTCATTGAGAATTCATTCACAAAAACCATCAGAAAATTACAAATAAGAGGATCACATCTTCCTGAAAAAAAGTGATTACCAATTCTCCTCACTTATCTAGCTAAAAAATATTTTTCAAAAAATTTGGAGATATTAAAAAAATATATCCATCTTTGCACTGTTAAAAAAATCATAAAACATGTACCGCTCAATTTTACACATACAAACAAAAAACCGGTTTAGTCACGTGGAGGACTATACAAGGTGCGGGGCATGTTATGCTACAGAATAGTTGATAAAACGAATTCAATATAACAAAAGCCCCGCAAGAGATTGCGGGGCTTTTTATTTGTATTTATAACGAAAAAAATAAGCATGCAAACGCATACTCATAGCATAAGATTTAACTGTGATCATAACAAACAACTGTTATCGATATGGTATCCCTATGCAAAAAAATATCAACGACCCAGGTGTCAACGAACATAAGTAACTGCTTATGCACAACGTAAAAACCGGTCGTTATAAACGACCGGTTTTTTTTGTGCAAAAAAACCGGCCAGTAGCTCAACTGGTAGAGCATCTGCCTTATATGCAGCGAGTTATCGGTTCGAATCCGGTCTGGCCAACTTTGTAAAATGGTGCATGTAGTTCAATGGTGAGAATATCCGGCTGTGAACCGGAAGATCAGGGTTCAAGCCCCGCCTGCACCCCGAGAACCAATGTTGTTAACCCTGTTTGTTAACCCAAATTTTGTTCATCCAAAATGCGTTAACCCCAAATTTGTTAACCGGAAAACGTGTTAACTCCCAAAGCACTAACAGTAAAGAATGTTGTAAAAAAGAACGTTAACCCTAAAAGAGTGTTGTCGAAAAGAGGTTAACCCCAAATATGTTAACCCAGAAGCAGGAAACCCCAAAGTGAGTACGGCGAAGCGGGAGTGTCGCAATGGTCTGTAAAACCATCGCCTTAACAGGCTTAGCAGGTTCGAATCCTGCTACTCACACTAAAAAAACGGATGTATAGCTCCAATGGTAGAGCAGCGGTTTGAAGCACCGCCAGTGCGGGTTCGAATCCTGCTTCATCCACCAGGTAAATGAAAAGCATTTACTAAAATCCTTCCCCAACGGGAAGACGAGAATTGATGTCGTTGATCGCAAACCAGGCATGGGTTTCATAAAGCCCTGCAGTGCAGCCGTGCTAACGTCCTGTATGCTGTTGCCTCAAGACACGGCTCTCGCCCAAATAGTCTATGGGTCATGGGTTCGAATCCCGTCCGACTGTAAAGCGGTAGCTCAGGGGCAGAGCAATGGACAACTCCCTTTCAGGAGACAGTCTAAAAAACTGTTAAAACTGCTACTGAAAATAGCAAACAAACAACAAACAAAAGCCAGGCTGTAGGCCCAGCCGCATCATCAAAAGGATGATACCGGCAGCTTTGCCAACACCAGAAAACAGGTATATACATCATACCATTACCATCACTTAGCACTTCCGCCCTAACTGATGAATAACGGTAGATTGACAACTGTTTCCGTGCAGGCAGAATGGACAACAGCACTGGCTTTTTTAACAACCCCAAAAAGAAAATGAAAATGAAAAGAGTAACCATCAACGCCTACGAAAGAGGCTTGATATTCAAGAACGGAGCATATCAGCGAATGCTGCAGGAAGGCAGACACTGGCTGATTAACGAAGACGTGGAAATCTTCGACATCAACAAACCTTTTATTGCTCCCCTGGAGCTGAACATACTCCTGCAAGATCCTGAAATCAGATCCGCTTTGCATGTAGTAGAAGTAAGCGAAACAGAAATTGTATTGCACTACGAAAACGGATTGCTGAAGCAGGTATTGACCGCAGGGAGATACACCTTCTGGAAAAATATGATCGACTATAAGTTTATCCACGCGGATATCTCCAAGATAGCCATCACGGAAAACATAGACCGGTCCACACTTTGCCACCGGCTGGTAGCCCCTTATGTGAGGAGCTATAGCGTGGAAAGTCACGAGCAGGCGATCCTGCTCATCGATGGTAAATATGCTATGACGCTGTATCCTGGCATCTATTTCTGGTGGAGGAATAACATCTCTATCACCATCTCTAAAATTGATACCAGGCAACTGCAGGCAGAAATCAATGGTCAGGAAATCCTGACCAAAGACAAAGCAGCACTGAGAATCAACGCATGGGCACAGTACCGGGTGGTAGATATCAACAAGGCCCTGTTGCAAAATAAGGACTACGAACGACAGCTCTACATCCTGTTTCAGTTGGCGCTGAGAGAATACATCGCTGTACTGAACTTTGATGAATTGCTGGAAAAGAAAGATGCACTGGCGCCTTATATCATGCAGACCGTTACGCCTAAGGCGGAAAGCCTGGGTATCACCATCGCCAGCTTTGGTATCCGCGACATCATCCTGCCCGGCGATGTGAAGGAAATCATGAACCAGGTGTTGGTAGCCGAAAAGAAGGCACAGGCCAATATCATTATGCGAAGAGAAGAAACAGCCAGCACCAGAAGTTTGCTGAATACCGCCAAACTGATGGAAGATAACCCGATGCTGTTTAAGCTAAAGGAAATGGAATATGTGGAAAAGATCGCAGAAAAGATCAACAACATCAGCGTAAGCGGAAACGGTGTACTGATTGATCAGCTAAGGCAAATATTTATCCCTAAATAAGCGAAAAGGCACTGCTGTAATGGTAGTGCCTTTAGCCATTAATTTGAAACCTTCTAGCATAATTTTTCTAGCTTTGCAGCATAAGCATAAATAAAGTAATGGACGGACAATATAGAAAAGATGTATACCCTGGCCTGGAGGTGGCCATCATACTGAAAAAAGATCAACGCAGCGGTAAAAAAACCTATGGTATCGTAAAGGATTTACTGACCTCTGCCGCCTATCATTCCCGCGGTATTAAAGTACGTTTGGARGATGGACAGGTTGGCAGAGTCGTAGAAACCGATGTAGTAGGGGACGAAGACTAAAGCAATTTCAAATCTTTTGTAATACGATCTATTTCCTCGTTTAAATTAGGTCCGATCGCGCAACAGGTTTTAGTAGGCACCCCTCCAAATTCTGTTAACCCCGAATCTGTTATCAGCGTAGCATTTAACCCGTCCTCAACCGCCTGTTGGTATACCCGGTCCAGATCTTCTTCCGAATCCACCGACAAACAAATTTTGGTAAACCCTTTCGTCATCCATTCAGATACTTCTTCTGGATTTCTCAGATTGGTTTGCAACGTATGTCCTTCGATGGTAGCATGCCGCGTCAAAAACGCAATAGATGCATGCGCTCCCTGCGCTATCATTTTTCCTTTGCGCATATTCAGATCCTTGCGCATCACTATTACCTGCTTAATTATCCTGGACGACATATAACTCCGTTTAGCAGCTAATTTACAACATTACCAAATTACATACCCGACCTTTAAACGTGCATCCAGCGCATTAATAGCGCCATTTTCATATTCTACCGGGCTAAACCTGATACCAAATTGGGCTTCAAAACTAAAATGCTTACCCCAACTGCGCTGCATTCCCCAGGCGGGCACGCAGTAAGCATAGTTACCTTCATAATAATCATTGGCGGCAATAGGATTAGTCACGTAACCACCCCTCACCGTAAAAAAGCTGCCAGCGTTATTGTCAATGCGTTTTCCCTTCCTTTCGCGGCGGGCAATGTTATAGTATTGTCTTATCCCTACCGAAAAATCTGGTACAATAGCATATCCCCAATCAGATCCCTTATAATCACTGTAGGAATAACTCACCCCCATTCCAACTTCTGCATCCAGGTTAAGTGTGGTGAATTTTAACAATCGCAATTCGTAATTTGCACCCAATCCAAGAACGGAAAGATTTGCTCTCAGTTGGCTCGGCTTTCTTTCCAAATGCTGCTGGGCGTTAACATGTAAAAAGGAGACTAACAAAAACGCACTTAACAAGTGCCATTTCTTAAACATAGTATACAGTATATAGGTTATAGATTAAAAGCAATATAATGCCTTTCTACTGAAGCGGAAAAAGTCGTACTTTAATCTTTTCAAGTGTCCGGATAAGAATGCGAAACATACCCACCCTGAACGATGTACATCAACAATTTGCCGAGTATTTTGATATACCGGCGCTGAAACCGTATGCTTATCTATTATCAAAAAAAGGGAGCGAAGGACACATCTGTCTGCATCTCGATAAAATAAAAGAAGAACAGGAAAACCTGCCGGAGTCTTACCAGAAAATAGAAACCAGCAACAGCATCCTGGAAACCATTCCAGTGGTAGGCACGCATGGCAACGACAAACAACCTTTCGTTATTTATCAGAACAGGCTTTACCTGCAACGATACTTCAGGTATGAAACGGAATTTCTGCAACGCATCAAACAGTTCCTGGTAACAGAACAGGCATTACTGCCCGAAAGAATGGCATTATTGCAAAGCCAGCAACCACTGATCAGCAAACTGTTTAACACGGCTACCACTACCCACGACGATAACGATCCGGCCGACTGGCAACTGGCTGCTGCCATCACCGGTGTATTAAATAATTTCACCATCATTACCGGCGGTCCGGGTACCGGTAAAACCACTACAGTGGCCAAAATTCTGGCCATCCTGTTTGCCACCGACCCGGCGCTGAAAGTGGCGCTGGCCGCACCTACCGGTAAAGCTGCCGCCCGCATGGCGGAAAGTTTACGTAGCACCACCATTGAAGTAGATGCCGCCTTTACCGAAAAGTTCCGGCTACTGCAACCAGCCACTATTCATCGGTTGCTGAAGCCTATCAATGGCAGCCCCTATTTCAGGCATAACAAGGACAACCCGCTCAACTACGATGTAGTCATTGTAGATGAGTGCTCCATGATTGACGTAGCCTTGTTTGCTAAACTGATGATAGCGATCCATCCTGATACCCGCCTCATTTTGTTGGGAGATAAAGACCAGCTGGCCTCCGTAGAAGCAGGTAGCCTGTTTGGAGATCTCTGCCAGGCACAGGAAAAACTGAACCTTTTTACCGCTGCCCGGCGTCAGTTTATCAATAGTTTTATTGCAGATGAACAACGCCATATCCCTACCAGTCAAACCGCGGATAGTCGCCATCCACTATTTCAGCACCTGGTGGAACTGAGGCGCAGTCATCGTTTTACCGGCAACACGGGCATTGGTAAATTTAGTAAGGCCATCATCGCCAATAATGTACCGGTAATACATTCTTTTTTTCCGCCTTCGGCAGATGAACAGGTAGTCATTGACCCTACTGCGTCTGTAAAATTATTCGAAGACTTTATTGCCGGTTACGAATCATTTATAAAGGAAAAGGATATTCCTACGGCACTGAAGCTATTGAATGCTCAACGGGTACTCACTGCTGTGAGAGAAGGACCGCAGGGGCTGTACGCCGTCAACAAACAAATAGAAAAATATTTACACGATAAACGGCTCATTCAGGCCAATACGGAATTTTATCAAAACCGTCCGGTGATACTTACCCGTAACTATTATGAACACGGATTGTTTAATGGAGATACCGGCATTATACGGACAGATGAAAACGGGGTGCTCATGGCCTGGTTTGAAGACAGCACCGGGGCGCTGAAAGCGGTATTACCCGGCTATCTTACCCAGGCGGAAACGGCCTTCGCCATGACCATCCATAAAAGCCAGGGCTCCGAATTCGGAGAAGTACTGGTACTTTTGCCGGATACCACAGACGTACCTATTCTTACACGGGAACTGCTGTACACCGCGGTAAGCCGTGCCAAACAGAAAGTGTATGTTCAGGGAACACCGGAAGTAATCCTCATGGCGGCAGAACGCTTTGTAGAAAGAGCTTCTGGCATTGCCTCCAGATTCAGAGAAGTAGACGCGCATGCAAATTAAATAACATGCTTCGGGAATGGCGGAGTCTAAACAAAGGATTTATCAATGGCATTGTTTTTAAAAGTTTCGAACTCACTCAATAGCTTATCATCCGGGTTGGCAAAAGACCTGCAGGATGCAGGCAACAGTGTGTTCCAGCCTCACTATATTATTACCCAGACGGAAGGTATGAACAACTGGCTGAAACTCCAGTTGGCAGACCGTTTGGGCATTGCGGCCAACTGCCGCTTCATGAAGCCAAATGACCTGCTCTACCAGCTGTATGTATTGCTGGGCGGGCCCTTCTCAGAAGTACTGTCCCCTCAAAACCTCAGTTGGCTGGTATTTAAACTCCTGGGGCAGGAGGAGTTCATCGCCAAATTTCCGAAAGTAGCGGCCTACTATGCAGAACAGCACGCAGAAAGTGACCTGAAACGCATGGCCCTCGCGGAAAAAGTAGCCGATTTGTTTGACCAGTACCAGGTATATCGCCCGGAAATGATCCAGGCCTGGACCAATACCAACACTCCGGAACTGTCCGGCGCCGGCTGGCAACACTGGCTCTGGGTAAAAGTAAAACAGCTGTCCGGCGGCGCCCTCCCGGATAAAACCATCGTAGGTAACTTTATCCTGGATACACTACGCAATACCGGGCATAATAAAGCTGCCCTCACTTCCCGTATGCCGGTGATCCACCTGTTTGGATTATCCATTATTACGGCCTACCACGTGAAAATCCTGCATGAACTATCCAGCTTCATAGATGTACATTTTCATATCATCAACCCCGCACCGGTAGTGTTCTGGTTCGACGACCGCAATGAAAAACAACTGGCCCGCTGGCGCCAGAAAGGTCTTAAAGAACTGGAGGAATCCAAAGCCGGCAACGCCTTACTCACCGGCTGGGGCAGGGTAATACAGGATAGTTTCGGCCTTTTCTTCGCGTACGATGCATTCATTAATGCCTACGAAGAAATTGAAACCGTGGAACCCGATACCGACACCCTGCTACATAAAATACAACACGACATTTTTATAGCCGCTACCACGGCAGACAGGGAACGCATCTCCCAACATGATATCAATGATGGC
Organism: Chitinophaga sp. 01L420; assembly: GCF_056399985.1. NCBI lineage: Bacteria > Pseudomonadati > Bacteroidota > Chitinophagia > Chitinophagales > Chitinophagaceae > Chitinophaga > Chitinophaga sp. 01L420. The sequence goes on along the minus strand of NZ_JBFTSK010000007.1, from coordinate 51,756 downwards.
TCCGTTACCATCAATGCCTGCTATACCGTTGCCCGCGAAGTAGAAGTACTCTATAACTACCTGGTACACCTGGTTGCCCGGCGGCAGGAGCAACTATCGCCCCGCGACATTGTGGTGATGGTAAGCGACATTGATGCATACGCACCTTATATCAAGGCGGTATTCAACAATGCGCCCTATCCGTTCAGGTATACCATCGCCGATGAAAGCTATACGGACAACGACAACCTCTTCAATGCCCTGCATGCCATTCTCACCATGAACGAAGAGAATTTTAAGGCAGAAGCAGTGATGCAGTTGCTGGATTTTTCGTACATCCGTAAACGCTTTAACCTGGAGGATCCCGTGCTCATCCGCCGGATTATTGAAGCGGCCAATATCCGTTTCGGCATCAACGGTCACAAAAAAGATGAAACACATTTTGTCAGCTGGCAATACGGCATTCAACGGATCATGTACGGCATTTGCATGAGCGGGGAAGAGGAATATGGCAGCGGGGAAGACAGCTTTTTCCCACTGGATATCACCGAAGGCAGCGATGCCCATGATGTCATCCGGTTTTGTCATTTCGCAGAAGTGCTCATGTCGTCTATCCTCGACAGGCGCCGTCCACGCACCATTGTAGAGTGGGTGGCCTATACGGAAAGAGTACTGCACAACATGGTATTTGAACCCGTGGAAGATGTTGATGAAGACTATAACACCCTGGTAAAACAACTCACCGCCTACAATGCACTCAATGAGTTTATGAGTGAAAAAGTAACGTTTGAGGTGTTTAGCCACAGTTTCCTGGATACCCTCACCGGCAGCACCCGCGCTGGTTTGTTTGTAAACGGAGGTATTACTTTCTGCTCTCTCATCCCCATGCGTAGTATTCCCTTTAAGGTAGTAGCGCTGATGGGATTGAATTACGATAAGTTCCCCCGCCGGGAAAATAAATCCAGTTTCAACATCATGGAAGACAACCGGCAGAAAGGCGATCGTAATGTGAAAGAGAATGATAAACACCTGTTTCTGGAAACTTTGCTTTCTGCCAGGGAATATCTATACATCAGCTATCTCGGAAAAAATGCAAAAGATAACGCCGACCTGCCGCCATCAGCGCTGGTAGACGAACTGATAGATTATATAGAAGCCGGTACTGCTTCGCCGGAAACGGTGCGCAGTCAGCTGGTGACCTTGCAACCGCTGCAAAGTTTCAGCAGGAAATATGCCGGCACAGATGAACGTCTTTTTTCTTATTTAAGTACGAAAGAAGCCGCCACTGCATCCTTTCTCAATGAAAATAAAATCACTACCCCTTTAACCTTTGAAGAAATTACCCTTGAAGAAGTAATCAGCTTCTTCAAAAATCCCTTTAGAGCGTATTACAATAAGGTGTTAGGGATTCGGTATAACGATAGCCAGCTGCTGCTGAACGAAACAGAAATTTTTGATCTGAATAAATTACAGCAATGGTCTGTCAAAAATGAATTGCTGCCCGTTCCTGCCTCTGAACAAGGTACGCTGCAAACTGTGATGGTGAAAAAAGGTCGCTTACCACTCCGCAATATGGCTGCGGTGGCCATTCACCGGATGGAAGACCTGGTGGTACCCGTGCGCAATTTATACGAAGCCTGTACGCAAGGCACAACAGAAAAAAAGTTACCGATAGAACTAATTATAGATAACAGCTTACTGAAAGGAAATATCCGGACATTTGATCATACGGTGTTACAGGTGTCGTGGTCTAAACGAGAAAGTAAGTACCTGGTGGAAGCTTATATCCGCTATCTCGCGGGCAGGGCGGCGGGAGTGATCACGCACCTCTGCTACATTTCAGGTACTAAAAAAGAAGACGCGTTTGAGGCGGTGGCACTCACACAGGAAGAAGCTACACGCCGCTTAACAGAAATTATTAAAGTATACAAAACCGGATTTACGCATATCATTTCTTTTTATCCGGATCTGGAAATTAGTGCGAAAGATATACTCACCATAGATCTGAAGAAATTTAAAAGTAAAATTACCGGGTTGATTGACCGGCATGAAGCGCCGGATCCTTATATCGTGCAGGTATATGAACAGGGATTTTTTGACAGAGAAGAAGCACTGACCAGTTTCCTCGATGTATACGACTTGCTGATAGCGCCGTTGACAACATTGCTGCCGGCGTATTTTGAAAAACCAGACAAAGAGAAATGATCGATAGCATTATATATAAAAAGTTTGAGGCCACTACAGTACCACTGGAGGGCAGCAATCTGATTGAGGCCAGCGCCGGAACAGGGAAAACCTATTCCATCGCTATCCTCGTACTCCGGCTGATACTGGAGCAAAAGCTGTCTGTCAAAGAAATACTGATGGTAACTTTCACCCGGGCCGCCGTAGCGGAACTGGAAGAAAGGATTCGTCTTTTTATCCGGCAGGCGTATAAAGCCAGTATGGGTAAGGACATCGCCGATGAAAAAATACTGGACCTGGTACTGGAAGTGATAGATCCGGAAGATCCGCTACCTGTGCAACAACTGCTGCGCGATGCTATTCTCCTGCTGGATGAAACCTCTGTATTGACCATCCATGGCTTCTGCCAGCAAACACTGAATGAATACGCTTTTGAAACCAACCAGCTATTTGGCGCCCAGATGGTGCCGGACCTTACGCCGGTAGTGGAAAATGAATTGAATAAATTCTGGCGCAGAAATATCACCACCCTCAAAACCAGCTTACTGGAAAGTATCTGGGAGGAGAAAATGAAAGCCGATCTGCAGAAGGTCATACAAGAGCATCTCAGCGGAAAAAAATATATAGGCTACCGGGAAGATATTCCGGACACCATCAGCGAAGAACAACAGGACAAATGGATCCAGGAAATGGATCAACTGGCTGCCAATGTGCAAATCGCCATAGAAAAACTGTACGAAGGCATTACCGCCAACAGCGCCCAGCTAATCGCTGCCTGCGCCACTAACCGGTACACCAAAAAGGAATGGCCGGAACTAGTAGCACAGCCGGAATTGCTGGTAAAAAAGATCCTCGCCAAAAGAAAAGACGCCAAATATATTGAGGCCGTTTTCCCGGACATCCTGGAAGAACTGGACAAAGTAGAAGAAATACGTCAGCAGCTCACCGAATATCAACAATCAATACGCCGTCACCTTTTCTATACGGCCATTAAAGAAGTAGGAGAGCAGGTTCGTCTCTTCAAAGAACGCAGCAATATGATGGGGTATGATGACCTCATCAACAACCTGCATACGGCTCTCGTGAAAAATGGAAATCCCGATCTCATCGCTAATCTGCAAAACAAATACAAGGCGGTCTTTGTAGATGAATTCCAGGACACCGACCGTGAACAGTTCGAGGTATTTGATAAGGCCTTCGGCCAAAACACCACGCTGTTCTACATCGGCGACCCAAAGCAAAGTATTTACGCCTGGCGTAAAGCAGATATCTTCACTTACTTCAATGCCCGCAACGGCGTGCAGCAAGTGTATGACATGAATCAGAATTTCCGGTCTGCGGAAAATCTGATCCGTGCCATGAACATCTTCTTTGAACCTACTCCTGGCTTCGACACCTTCGACTTTGGTGGAGAAAGCGATAGCATTGATTATATCCCCGTGAACAGTCCGGAGAATAATACCAAAGGCTATCTGTTTAAAGGCAGCAGGAAAGAAGTACCCATAGAGGTGATTGCGGGCGATAAAAAAGAAACCATCTGCGAAGCGGTAGCAGCGCAGATAGCACAACTACTGCTGGACAAAGACTATCGCATTGAAAATGAAAAAGGCAGTCGCAGCATTACCCCTTCAGACATAGGCATATTAGTGCGCACCGGCCAGGAAGGGAAAGATATTAAACATGCGCTTGCAAAACTGGGCATACCCGCCGTAACCATCGATGAAGCCAGGGTGCTGAGATCAGGAGAAGCGCAGCAACTACTGCATATCCTGGAAGCCATGGAAACACCGGACCGATCGTCTATTAACCGCGCGCTGTTAGGGTCTTTCACCGGATACAATACCAGCACCATTTTAAAGCTGGACGATGAAACCATGCTGGACCTGTTCGGCAAATACCGCAATCTCTGGCAACGCGATGGCGCCTATACTGCGCTGATGGAGTTCATTACGGACTTCAACGTACGCCACGTATTACTCGATGGACATACAGAAAATGGAGAACGGATCATCACCAATCTATATCAACTATCGGAACTTGTACACCAGGTACAAAGCCGGAAAAACCTGTCGATGCGAGATCTTATTTCCTGGCTCAAACGCGGCATTGACGGCATGACCACCGATGGTGATGAATACGCCCAGCGGGTAGAAAGCGATGAAGAAGCTGTGAATATTGTCACCATCCATAAAAGTAAAGGGCTGGAATACAAAATTGTAATGGCTCCTTTCCTGGACTTCGTGGAATCACAAAACATTGAATTTGTCAGCTTCCGCGACCCGGCAAGCGGCGATTACCTGGGCACACAGCGTGCCCGTCTCTCAGAAGATCAACTGGAGGCTTACCAGCAACAACAAGAGCAAGAGAACCGCCGCTTAATTTATGTGGCCATCACCCGCGCGGTGTATAAATGTTACCTGTTTAAAAATAACTTCACCAAATTCAAAGATTCTTCGCTGGCATTTTTCCTGAAAGCATTAGCCGTGGCGAATCCGGATCCTTCGCTGATACAGCTGCAGGGCACCATACCGGCTACCACAGAACAAACCTACCGGCAGCAAACCACCAAAGGCAAACTGGCGGTCAACCGTGCTCCGGTAACCTTCCATTTGCTGGAACAAAACTGGCGCAAGATGAGCTACACCATGCTGGCCGCCAAACCCGAACACCGGCCACGAGTACGCTCTTTCCAACAAACAGACCCATACGATAATTTCATTTTCACCACGCTACGCCGCGGCGCTAAAACAGGGAACCTGTTGCACTTCATTTTTGAAAGCATCAATTTCTCCGATAACAGCAGATGGGAACATTGGCTGGAAGAAGCCATCCGCCGATTTGTGCCAGGGCAAAGGGAAGTATACCTCGAACGGCTACACGAAATGTTGCAGCACGTGATGTATACTCCTATTCACATAGCAGGCAATACTTTCCAGCTGGCATCTGTAGGGCGTCAGCAGCGACTGGCAGAATTTGAATTTGATTTCCCGGTGCCGGTGTTTCAGGCAAATCTGCTTAATAATCTTTCTGATGACCAGGTGAGTGTGAGTGTAAAACGTTTTTCTGAATACAGCAGCCAGGAGCTGGAAGGAATCATGAACGGGAAAATTGACCTGTTCTTTGAATACCACGGCAAATATTACATCCTCGACTGGAAATCGAACTACCTGGGCAACAGTGTGGCGGATTACGACAAAGAAGGACTTGCAGCGGCGATGAATGAAAGTAATTATCACCTGCAATATTTCATATACACGGTAGCTGTAAAAAAATACCTGGAAAGCCGCATCCCTGGCTTTGATTACGAAAGACAGTTTGGGGGCGTTATCTACTGCTTTGTCCGTGGCGTAAGAAACACCAGCGGGCAAGGCATTTTCACCACCAAGCCCAATCTGAAAAAGATAGAACTGTTAGAATCTTTGCTAACAAAAAAGAATACCCATAGCCGTTAACCTTATCACTAACGGCTACGGGCATATCATTAATATGCTGCTATCCACTCGCTCTTAGCTAACAGCTAACAGCTAATACCTAACAGCTAAAAAAGCCATACCCCATTCATCATAGCTACGCCGCAGGTAGTTTCAAATGAGTTCACATAATTATCCGGTGTTCTATGCCACCACTGCCCCCACATCAAACCATTGGAGTTCCTGTAATTCCAGGCTTCTGCCGCGTTGTAGTTAAGCCAGGCAGCATAAGTGCTCTGGTAGTTCTGATCGTGTACAAACTTGCAGGCCCAACGTGCAAAAATAGCTTTAAAGCCCTGACAGTCATCGTTATCATATTCATCAGGCAGCAGGCCCTGTGCATTGCTCATGGTATTTTTCGTATAGTCCATAGCTTTAGCACCCATGGCTTTGTATCCATTGGAAGGGTAGGAGCTATGCAACATACTGCAGGCGCCAATAAAAGTGCCCTGGGTATAGGTGCGCGCACCTTCTGTAATAGTGCCGGCTGAATTCATAGCGCCTTTTACTTCACCGGTGCCGGACACATATAGCTTAGTGACCATCCAGTCGAGGATCTGCTTTGCCTTGGTGCGGTAGCCGATATCGCCGGTAGCCTGGTAGAGGTACATGGCGCAAATGGCTGCAGGCGCGTTTACGCACACATTCTTGGAGTTATTGGCGGTAGTCCACCATAAGCCGCCGCCCAGATTGGTATCCCAGGCACGGGCCCATACCATATCGAAATTGTTTTTCGCCATGTCTTTCATGCCGCCATCATTGGTAATCTGAAAAGCACGGATACACATCAGGGCGCCCCAGATAACATCATCATTATAGATGTTGGAAGTCCAGAGTAAGCCATAGGCGTCTCTCATGCCGTTGTAGAGGTATACCATCTTGTTTTTGAGATCTATGTCGTTGTTGACGGTATACGCATCAATCAACATTTCAATGGCTTCTGCCTGTCGCCAGAAATCCATGCGGCCACTTTGGGTTACATCAGAATAGTAGTACGCTTTAAAGGAAGGGCCATAGGTGCCATACTGATGGTAGAAAGCGTTGTTATAGCATTGCATGGCCAGCAATGCTTCTGACTTTACGGGTTGTACCGAATTGATAGTGACCACGTTAGCTTTTGTTCCCGAGAGAGAAGCCGGATCTTTTGCTATCATCTCTTTTTTCTGGCAGCCGGCGAAAATCAGTGCCAATAAGAGGGCCACTACACACTGGGTGCGGGTAAGCGCTTTTGCGCCCGATGGAGTTTTCATGTTTTTCAGTTTTTGTGGAATCAGGAATACTGTTTTTGTGGAATAAACTGTTTGCTGCGCGCCGATCTGTGCCTGTCTTATGGAAAGCCGTATTACTACAAAGGGACCGCTATTGCTTGTTGGTTGTGCAAACAATGCGGACTCATAACAGTGGAACCGGGTTTACACGGATATCCTACACCCGGAGGACAGGTAAACGGGGCAGAATTCCTTACAAACACAAAAAATATTTTGGGAGGCCTTTCGGTGAAGACTAAACGATCATTATTTTTTTCTGTCTTACAACCTGTAAAAATAAATGTAATTTAGAACACCGTTTTTGCCAAAAACATCACCCAAGATCTGCTATTATGAGAAAGTTCCTGATCCCTGTTTTCAGCCTGGTATTGTTATTTACCACCATCAAAGGAATAAGCCAGTCTTCCGCTCCTCACTATAAAGGAAAAATTATAGACATGCATGTGCATATCGGTTTGAACGAACAGGAAGTCAATAGCCTGAGCGCCGATCGCACCAATTCCCTAAAGGACATACAAGCCTTTATGACAGCTATTCCTATTACTAAAGCGGCAATTATCACCATGGCCTGGAAAGGAGATATGGTGAATACCCGCTGGAGAAATGATAGCATTATAGCGCTTAGCAAAAAGCATCCATCTCTGATACCTGTATGCTCCGTGCATCCTATGGATGGCGCAGATGCCTTTGCAGAAATGGAGCGGGTACACCAACAGGGAGTACAGGTAATAAAGCTACATCCCAACACCCAGCGTTTTGATGTAGCAGCACCAGAAGTAGCTGCTATTGCCAAAAAAGCCGGGGAACTGCATATGACCTTGTTGTTTGACAGCTATAGCCTATTGGATAACAGTGAAATTGGTAAGCTGATTATGTTGGCCGTTACCAACCCGGAAGCGAAATTCATATTTGCGCATACGGGATTGATAAATTTCCCGCAACTTCTTGCTATTGAAGCATTGAAGAAATATCCCTGGTACAAAGGAAATATCTGGATGGACCTCTCGGCGATTGCACCTTTACTCGGTGACTCCCCCTATCGGGACCAGCTGGTATGGACTATCCGGAAAATCGGTGTGGACCAGTTCCTGTTTGGCTCTGACTTCCCTGTATTTACGCCGGGCGAAGCAATTAAAGGAATAGAGGTGATGGGATTTACGAAGGAAGAAGAACAGAAAATATTTTATAGCAATGCCGCGAGGTTATTGCAGCTACAGCCCTGATAAGATATTTATACCAGATAAAGCCAGCTTCTCTTTAACAGAGAAGCTGGCTTTCTTTTTTAAAACTTATAGTTATAGGTAATACTAACACGCGCACCTGATCCTTTTATGAAATTCTCATTCCGGGCATTCCATTGAGAAGTAACGGTGTAGTAGTCTTTGTTGAAAATATTATCTAGCCCGAGCTGCACACTGCTATGACCATCTATATTAAAATCAGAGAAGAAGCTGAATAAAGTAAACTGTTCTATCGGTCCTTTTCCATAAGTGTATGCACCAGTAGCATCCGGAGAAAAGCGATTACGCGCACCGGCTTGCAGCATCTGCAAACGTAAATTCCATTGTTTCACCGGCTGGTAGCGGATGTAGGCGGTTAACTTTGGCGGAGCAATTTTATCTCCCAGGATATAAGTATCTTCTTTATCATCATACTTACCATTTTTATTAGCATCTATCTTCCCTTCGATATAGGAATAAGAGGCGCCTGCACCTAAATTTTTCAGGATATGCACATCAGCAGCTATTTCGAAACCATGGATCTTGATCGGCTCCCTAGCTATTTCAAACCGGCCTTCTACCAGTGTGTAGTTGGCACCTAATTTAGAGGAGCTGATATAATAGCTACCTTCCAGTTCTACAGGACCTAAAGTGCTGTTAAAGCCCGCTTCGTAGTTATTGGCAATGATAGCTTTTGTTTTTAGCAGGGATACAGTGCTTTCACTGGCAGTACGTAAAGTACGGCCCAGCTCATTCACAGAAAAGCTCTGGGAGTAGCTGATAAAGGGTTTGAAATATTTCAGCTGGTTATAACGTAAGCCTGCGTTAAATACCAGGGCATTGTAGTCAATAGCACCACCTTTTACACTTTTGCCGCCTTCAGAATATAGACCTGTTTTAGTATTCAGGGAAATGATGGTAGTATAATCCGGTACATCTATATTAATATTTTCGTAGCGCGCACCCGCTTTAAATATCAGATGCTTGAAGAAGGTAGTCTTCAGTTGTGCATAAGGGGCCAGGTTGCGCATACTCATTTCCGGTACCCAGGTTCTTCCATCCGTCAGCTTTTGTGCTGTTTTATCATTTAAGATATCTAATCCGTATACCAGGTCACCATCTATGTTTTCACCAGCCTGGAATGGAGTAGATAAATTAATACGTACACCTTTTTTATCCGAAGAGATGGTTGACTGACCACCACCTACAAAGGAATCTACCCAGGAGAATACGGTATAAAATTTCTGGTAGTATACATTGATATCCAGATCAGTATTACCGATAATTTTCTGGCTACCATAATGCACGTTTACATTATGGTTATAAGGTGTTCCCTCCGGATTGCCGGGGCGGGTTCCAAAAACGCCGGTAGCTGCCGTATCGCGATAGTGGCCTTTCTTCAGGATATAATCACTCCGTTGCTGACTACCGAAAAAGTTATACATCACTTCCACACGATTGAGGGGATTGATGTTGTAACCAATTTTTGTATAAGCATTCCATAGCTGTGTTTCTCCCAGACCATAATCAGGAGAAAGCACTACACCTTTTGCATCTTTATATACACCCGTTTGTTCATAGTGTCCTGAAACTACATAATCCAGTTTCTTATAAGAACCGGACAACAGTTGTCCTACCTGCCAGCCACCGGTATGCTGTGCATTTTTTAGCTGGGTATTGCCGCCGATAGAGGTTTGTCCACTCAAAGACTGTCCCGGGGTAGCTTTTTTGGTGATATAATTGATCAATCCGCCATCAGCGCCATTACCATAAATGGCGGTAGCACCTTTTATGACTTCCACTCTTTCAATAGCAGAAGGATCTATGCTGCGGATATCACGACCGCCGTTTCTCAGCGGTGTTGACTGTGGAATACCATCAATCATCACCAATATCTCTCTGCCTCTCAGCGTTTGTCCGGAATTACCGGTAGTATTACTGCTGAAACCCAGTCCGGGTACACTGTTAGCCAGGATGTCTGAAATATTATTGCTGATTCCTTTTTGAATAGCTAAATCTTTAGCGCTTAAAATAGTAATGGAAGAAGGCACCTGGTCCAGTGTTTCCTGTTTACGGCTGGCAGATACTACAAATTCCTGCAGGTCGCCATTCGATGATAATGTTATTTCCTGGTGGGTGGTATCGTTAGGAAGCAGCGTAACGGTTTGTTCAAGTCCTTTATATCCTACACTGGTCACCTTTATTTTGTAAGTACCGGCTTTGGCCAGTGTGAGTATAAAAGCACCTGATTTATTGGCTACCACACCTGTTTTTGATCCGGGGATGCTGATATTTGCAAATGGCAGCTGATCACCGGTTTCAGTTTTCACGGTACCTTTTAAAACACCTTGCTGAGCATTGGTTGATAGCGTAACTCCCAATAGGACGGGAATTAATAAAAATATACTACGCATATATAGGCTGATAAATTTGAAGCGCAAAGCTAGCAGCTACAATTTATCCCTGATTGCGAAAAAGGGAAATATAATGATCGAAAGCGGAATTTTACGGGGTTAGAGCTGCAGACGGCTATTGACCAGTTGTATGATCTCTGCATGAATGTCTGCTACAGACCTCATGCCCTGGGCTTCATTGGCGCAAACAATCCTGTTGATGCTTTCATCAGCTAACAGCATCGCTTCATACTCTTTCTTTACGGCCTGTTGCAGGGAAGTATCTTTTTCGTGGATATCATCTTTCCCCTGGAGGTAGTCACGGTCTTCATTGACGCGTCTTTTGGCCAGCGCTGATTCAACAAAAGAAAACGGTACATCCAGGTAAATAGAAAACTGTGGTTTGGGGATCTGGTTGCAGTTATATTCGAAGTCATTAATCCAGTTGCGCAGGTATTCTTTCTCTGAATCGGTATGTAGCTTAGCGCATTGAAAGGCAATGTTTGAAAGTACATATCTGTCTACCAGCACAAAATAGCCATCACGGAGCCATTCATTGATGGTAGCAGCAAATGCTTTACGGTCTTCCGCAAACAATAACGCCACCAGTTGCGGGTGTACATTTTTCACCTCACCAAATTCACCACGGAGAAATTTAGCAATTAGTTCACCAAAAACGCCCTGGTTGCTCCGGGGGAAGTGTACGAATTTGGTCTTCTCATTTTTTGACTCCAGGTATTTTGTCAGCAGTTCTATCTGCGTAGACTTCCCGGCGCCATCTAAACCTTCCACCGCTATAAATTTGCTACTTGCTATCATTATGATCCCTGAATTGAAGTCGGAAATTAATGAAAATCTCCTGCTCTTTTGATTTATTAATGAATACGACTACGCTTTAAATACAAAAAGTCCGCATTACTGCAGACTTTTATCGTACCTGGAGCGAAGGTAGCAAAGTTTTGCCCAAAATCAAATTCGGCCTGCTGCTACTTCTTCCCCCAGATGAATGCTGATATCAGAAAAGTTAGGATAAACAATGCCCTGTCCGAAACCGCTTTCATTCACGATGCCGCCTTTGTTTTTGTTATTGGAGAAGATTTTCTTTCCTACATAAATTGCTCTTTTCAGTAAGAAATTTTCCCGCAACAAGTCAGAACTAACGCGGTTAAAGCCCCGGTGATCATCTGACATAAGCTGGTCATTACCTGTATAAGTCAAGGTCTGGAACAGGATACCATTATCTTTATACAGCTGCAAGGTTTTCCCTTCTTGTCTGTACACGCCGACATATCTCTTTTTGGGATGCAGTACACAATCGCTTAGCTTTCCACTTGCCAATGAATCACTGCTCACATAAAATATTTCAAATACATTATGCTCTTCCAGGTAAATAATCTCCGTTAAATCTTCTCCTGGCGTGGAAATAAGTACGTCTTTCGTTTTCTTTGTTGAAAAGCCATCAGCTATCCGCATATTATCATCATGGGTAATGGCATTTAAAAATACAGGCTCTTTAATAATAACACTTTTGCGTCCATAGGCTTCCATTCTGCATTTGAAGTCCTGGTCTTCATAACCATAATCCATTACTTTTTCATCATATCCTCTCATTGTATAAAAATCGTCCCGCTTCACACATACCCGTCCCTGTACATCCCACCACTTTTTGTTAGCGCCAATACGGGGAGGCATTAAAAAGATATCAGACTCTTTATTGAACTGTTCATTGACATATGCTGCAAACCCGGGGCCGGTGAAATTATCAGCATCTATGCTGCATAGAATATCACCGGTGGCGAGTCTGAATACCATATTCTTGGAATGGCTCATGTGGAAAAACTGAGGATCTTTTGTTCTGAAATAGGCCACGAGACCGGTATCTATTTCATGTTGCAACTCTTTTTGGACCCAGTCATATAAATCATCGCGGGAGCCATAATCGAGGATGATAAATTCAATATTATTATACCCTGCATTGTCGAGGATATTACGTTTCAGGGTTTGCTTCAGGTGTATGGTCCGGTTCATACATACTGTACAGCAGGATATGCGGTTTTGCATAGATACTTCTTTAATGGTGCATTCAGTGAGGTGCTGGGTAGTATAACAATATGGGAAGAAGATTGTTTGATGGGCCAGGAGAATTAGCGCCTTCGGCAGATAAATAGCGCATGTTTATCAAGTGCTATTTTTTGACTTTTAGAGAAGAAAATCTTGTTGAATAGGTGACGTGCTACAGAAAATAGAAAACAGCTGCAATTGCGCTGGCAGCTAACGTTCTGTCCCTGAACCAGTAGTAGAATAGGGAAAATAATATGCAATAAATACTAATTAAATTAGTATAATTGCTAAATATATTAGCTTTAAAATTCATAACGATGCCCGCAAAAAAAGCAGATATCATCGCGCAATTGCAAAAAGATATCCTTCTTTTACAAGGGCTCAAACCAACATTAAACAGTGCTGCCGTAGATGTAGGGCTTGGGCCGATAAAAGATGCATTTCCCAACCGTTCCTTTCCCACTGGTGCCGTGCATGAATTCCTCAGCACCGCCACAGAAGATGCAGCAGCTACTGCTGGTTTCATCAGCGGATTATTGGGTTGTCTGATGACAGGAGGCGGCATTTGTTTATGGATCAGCACCTCCCGCACCATTTTTCCTCCTGCCTTAAAAAGCTTTGGTATAGCACCTGATCAAATCATTTTCGTTGACCTGGAGCGTGATAAAGACGCACTCTGGGCCATGGAGGAAGCACTCAAATGTGAAGGACTGGCAGCCGTTATCGGTGAAATAAGAGAGATCAGTTTCGCCAATTCAAGAAGGCTTCAGTTAGCGGTGGAACAAAGCAGGGTAACCGGATTTATTCACCGGCATCAGCCCCGCAGCGTCGGTACCACCACCTGCGTTTCCAGATGGAGAATCACTCCGATGATCAGTGAACAGGAAGATCATATGCCCGGCGTAGGCCTTCCCCGCTGGAATGTGGAGTTAGAGAAGATCCGTAATGGCAAACCCGGCATATGGCAGGTGGAATGGTCTGCTGGCAGGTTCCAGCCTGTTCACCAACATATTGCAGTAGTACCACAGCAGCCCATCCGAAAAATAGGTTGATATGTCCCGGCGCTTTGTAACGATATGGTTCCGTCATTTACTGACGGATTGGTTCACCCGCCGGCAACCCCACCTGCGAAACACACCTTTTGTACTGGCCGCACCAGATCATGGCCGTATGAAAGTAACCGCCGCTAATGCAGCAGCACAGAGGCATGGCATCAATGCGGACATATCTGTAGCCGATGCCAGGGCCCTCTTTACCTCCCTGCAGGTATTTGATGAAGTACCGGAACTACCCATCAGATTACTTACCTCACTCGGCCATTGGTGCATCCGTTATACTCCCGTCACCGCCATTGATCCACCCGATGGACTGATCCTCGATATAAGTGGCTGTGCACACCTATGGGGAGGCGAAGCTCCCTATCTGCAAGACATCCTTTCGCGATTAAAAAATTTCGGCTATGATGTGCGTGCCGGAATAGCCGATACCATTGGCGCCGCATGGGCCATTGCACGCTATGGACAAGGCACCGCCATAATACCACAAGGTGAGCAAACAGCCTACCTGCTATCACTGCCGCCCGCAGCACTGCGCCTGGATTCGGCAGTTGTTGAACGGCTGCACAAACTCGGACTTTACCAGGTAGCCAATTTTATTGGCATGCCCCGCTCTGCTTTACGCCGGCGTTTCGGCCAGGAGATGCTGCACAGACTGGATTATGCCCTGGGCCTGGAAGAAGAGGCCATTGAACCATTACAGCCCCCCGAACCCTACCAGGAACGATTGCCCAGCATGGAGCCTATCATGACCGCCACGGGTATTGAAATTGCGCTGAACCGGCTTCTGGACACACTCTGTCAACGACTAACCAGGGAAGGAAAAGGACTTCGTACCTGCGTATTTAAATGCTACCGGGTAGATGGTAATATCCAGCAGATTGACATTGGCACCAACCGCGCATCGCATAATCCCATTCATCTTTTCAAACTGTTCGATGGGAAGATCCAGATGATCGAACCCGCGTTAGGCATTGAACTGTTTGTACTGGAAGCTCCTAAAGTAGAAGACGCGCTGCCTTCCCAGGAAGTATTATGGGTAACACCCGGCGGGCTGGAAGATGTAATCGTAGCTGAATTGCTGGACAGACTTACCGGGAAAATGGGTACGCATACCGTACAGCGCTATTTACCGGATCAGCACCACTGGCCGGAACGTTCTATTAAAATCGCTGCCAGCTTACAGGAAAAACCAACGATAGACTGGCGCACAGACAGGCCCCGGCCCATCCGGCTTTTAAAAAACCCGGAAGTAGTGCAAGTGTCTGCACCAATACCTGATTATCCCCCCATGTTATTCCATTACAAAGGACAGCTCCACCGGATAAAAAAAGCAGATGGTCCGGAACGGATAGAACGCGAATGGTGGCTGGAAGCAGGCGAACACCGTGACTATTACAGCGTGGAAGATGAAGAAGGCCGGCGTTACTGGCTGTTCAGATTGGGACATTATGATGCGGATAAACCTCAACACTGGTTTATTCACGGCTTTTTTGCGTGAAGAATGAAAATGATGAAGTATGTACTACACAGAATTACAGGTAACCTCCAACTTTAGCTTTCTACAGGGCGCCTCCCATCCGGAGGAGCTGGTAGAACAGGCCGCCACTTTAGGATACACGGAAATAGCTATTACAGATCATAACACCCTTGCAGGCATCGTTCGCGGTCATGTTGCCGCCAAACAAAAAGGGATACGCATCATTCCCGGATGCTGCCTTGATCTGCTGGATGGCCCCAGTCTATTGGCTTATCCCACCAACAGAGATGCCTACGGGCGGCTATCCGCACTGTTAACAAAAGGTAATCTGCGGGCAGAAAAAGGGCAATGTCATTTATATAAAACAGATGTATATCAACATGCGGAAGGCATTAAATTCATCGTGATTCCACCACCGGCATTAAATGCCCTATTTGACTATGATGATGCATTCAAACAGGTGCTAAGTGAATACCGCGATGCCTTCAAGGACCATCTCTATCTTGCTGCCACCCGTTCCTACCAGGGCGATGACTTAAAAAAACTATACCGTCTTTCCCGGTTATCTGAAGCGTTGGGCATTCCTTTGGTCGCTACTAACGATGTACATTATCATCATCCGGAACGCCGGCAATTACAGGATGTATTAACCTGTATCAAAGAAAAATGCACCGTCTACAATGCCGGCTATCGTTTGCATCTTAACGCAGAAAGATACCTGAAGCCGCCGGCTGAAATGCATCGTTTATTCCGGCAATACCGGGATGCCATCAAACGTACAAAGGAAATAGCTGTAGCATGCCAGTTCTCGCTCGACTCCCTGAAATACATTTATCCGGAAGAACTGACTACAGAAGGACGCACACCACAGGAAGAACTGACTTTTCTCGCATGGCAGGGCGCCAGAGAAATATTCGGTGATCATCTTCCTGAAAAAATAATATATAACATCAACTACGAGCTGGGATTTATTAAGGAGATGGACTACGCTCCCTACTTTCTAACAGTTTATGATATTGTAAGATTTGCGAGGAAACAACACATCCTATGCCAGGGGCGTGGTTCCGCGGCCAACTCCACTATCTGTTTCTGTTTAGGCATCACGTCTGTGAATCCAACAAAATTTGATTTGCTGTTCGAACGGTTTATTTCTTCCGCACGTAACGAGCCACCGGATATTGATGTAGACTTTGAACACGAACGGAGGGAGGAAGTCATTCAATACATCTATGAAAAATATGGTCGCGACAGGGCAGCTATTGTTGCCACCGTTACCCAGCAACGGCAAAAGGGCGCCATCCGCGATGTGGGGAAAGCCATGGGGCTCTCTGTGGATATGATCAACCGCCTGTCGGGTGTTATCTGGGAATACACCGATGATTCATTTGATAGCGACCAGGTTGCTGCACAGGGATTAAATCCCAATGATCCGCATCTCAGCAAAGTACTGGAACTCACAGAACAGATGATCGGCTTTCCGCGGCAGCTTGGTCAACATACCGGCGGCTTTGTGATTACGCAGGGAAAATTATCTGATCTGTGCCCCATCCTGAATGCACGTATGGAAAACAGAACCAACATCGAGTGGAACAAAGACGACATCGATGCTTTAGGCTTTCTGAAAATTGATGTGCTCGCACTAGGCATGCTCACCTGTATCCGCAAGGCTTTTGACCTTGCCAGAGAACATTACAACAAAGACTTTACCTTAGCCAATATACCAGAAGACGACAAGGCCGTTTATGAAATGATAGGACATGCAGATACGATCGGTGTGTTTCAGATCGAAAGCAGGGCACAGCAATCTATGCTACCACGCTTAAAACCGACATGCTTTTATGATTTGGTGATTGAGGTGKCAATCGTACGCCCCGGGCCTATCCAGGGAGACATGGTGCATCCTTATCTCCGGCGCCGTAATAATGAAGAAGTCGTTACTTACCCTTCTAAAGACCTGGAAGATATTTTAGGCAAAACATTAGGCGTTCCCTTATTCCAGGAACAAGCCATGAAAATTGCCATCGTTGCGGCAGGCTTTACACCTACTGAAGCAGATGAACTGCGCCGCAGTATGGCTACCTTCAAATCTGTCGGCACCATTTCCCGGCTTCGTGAAAAACTGGTTACCGGCATGACACAAAATGGATACAAAGAGGATTTTGCCAACCGTATCTTCAAACAGCTGGAAGGCTTTGGCAGCTATGGCTTCCCCGAAAGTCATGCCGTCAGTTTTGCTTTGCTGGTATATGTTTCTTCCTGGATCAAATGTTACTATCCCGATGTTTTCGCGTGTGCTTTATTAAACAGTATGCCCATGGGTTTTTACCACCCGGCACAGATTGTAATTGATGCCCGCAATCATGGTGTGGAAGTAAGACCCGTAGATGTAAATCTTTCTTTATGGGATAATAAACTGGAAGAAATATCCGGGAAATATCATGCGCTCCGCCTGGGCTTCCGCCAGGTGAAAGGGCTTAAGGAAGATGATCTGCAATCGCTTCTCTCCAACAGAACCACCCACTACACCAGCATACCTGCGCTCCGCGATGCCGGCATTCCGCTTACCACGCTGGAAAAACTAGCCGATGCAGATGCCTTCAGATCTATGGGCCTGGACCGGCGCCGCGCACTCTGGGAGGTATCCGCGCTTCACGACCGCCCCACCGGCATGTTTACCGGCCAGCCATCTGAAAGCACCTCCGAAGCACAGATACAGCTACCTGAAATGACTACTTCAGAACATGTGGTACACGATTATAGCAGCACTACACTATCTTTAAAAGCACATCCGGTAAGCTTTGTACGTGAGAAACTTCAGCAGCTCCACATTACCACCACAAAAGACCTTGACACCATTCTCGATGGGCAACCTGTAAAAGTAGCAGGACTGGTGCTGGTAAGACAAAGGCCCGGAACAGCGAGCGGCGTTTGTTTTATTACTATTGAAGACGAAACAGGATGCAGTAACCTGGTGGTTTTCAAAAAAACATTCGACAAATTTCGAAAAGAAATTGTGCAATCACGTTTACTCATGGTAGAAGGCAAGCTGCAACGCGAAGGAGAAGTAGTGCATATAGTGGTACAACGTTGTTATAATATATCGAGATTATTGCAGCAGCTCATTCCATCCAGGATAGAAGCAAAGGCAGCGCAGGTAGTGGGAGAGCAGCAACAGGAACAGAAAAAAGAAGTAACACAGGGAAACATTTTTGCGGAAGCGAGGAATTTCAGATAGAAAAATTTCACGATTAAATAGCCATTTTACATTTCTATCCGATAAGGTCTTTCATTTTACCGGAATTCAATTATCTTAGGCTCACTAAAAAACCCAGTAATGAACAGTCCTAATACTGTTCATTGACGAAATGGCTGTCTTATGAATTTGAAGCATTTACTTTTTCCGTCTATTTGTTTATTAATCAGCATTCACGCTATTGGACAAACCTGCAATTGCACCACTGAATTTTTACATGTTAAAGATCAGATAACACATAACTATGCAGGATTCAAAGACAAAGTAACAGGAGCTACAAATGTGGCGTACACCACCTATACACAACGGATTCTTAAAGCAACAAAAGGAATCACAAGCCCACATCATTGTGCGCTATTGATTAATGACTGGCTTAATTTCTTTAAAGACAGGCACGTGGCTTTTGGCGAAAATCCTTTATCAGCAGCAGCTTTGCAGAAAATAGTTTCAGAAACGGAAAATATAAAGCTCACCAAACCACAATTAGATCAGCTGAAGCACACTAAAGGCATTGATGGCATCTATTGGAGCAGTGATTCCGTTTTCCGCATAGCTATCGTTAAAAGTGTCAAAAATTTCCGGGATTATGCAGGTGTGATTATCTATTCAAAAGTGGATGCCTGGAAACCCGGACAGGTAAAACTGGAGTTACGAAAATCCAATAAGAAGAACGAATTATTAGGGATTACGTATGATACCGATCATACGCCTTATGGTGAATCATTTCCTGTTACCACCAATACACTGGGAACCTGGCAACGGGAAGGCACTGTGAATAATAGCAATGACGACGGCTCTGCCGAAAACGTAGCAGGCAAACTATTATCTGATAAAACACTCTATCTTAAAATAAAATCCTTCGATCAAAGCAACGCCGCCAATATTGATTCCTTATTTAAAGCATATAAAGCGTTATTGGATAAAACCCCTAACCTGATCATAGATGTGCGGGACAATGGGGGAGGATCCGATTTCGCCTATGCGCCTATCACCCCCTATCTTTATACAGATACTATTAAAAAGATTGGAGTAGATGCGTTAGCAACAGAACAAAATATTGAAGGGTGGAAACCCCTGTTGAAAATGGAGGATATTCCTGCTGAGCAGAAAAAAGAAATCACCGGCATGATTGAATCAATGGAACGCGGGAAGGGAGGATTTGTAAACGTGGTGGAAGATGAGAAAAAGGTATTAGACAGTATTACGCCTTACCCACAGAAAGTAGCCATCCTGGTCAACAGAGGCTGTGGCAGCACCACAGAGGAGTTCCTAATGGATGCCATGCAAAGTAAGAAAGTAACCGTAATAGGTGAAGCGACCGCAGGTGTACTGGACTACGCTAATATGAGGCAGGTGGCACTCCCGTGCATGCCATATACCTTGTATTATGCTACCACAAGAAGTAGAAGAATTGATATGGGAAAAGGCATTGACAACGTAGGATTGCAACCTGCGATAAAACTGAAACCCTCACAGAATTGGATTATTGAAGCGCAACAATATTTGGAGAAAAAATAAAGCAGCATTTTAATTACATTAAAATGCTGCTTGTCTAATTGACTGTAACCTTCAGCTGATTGCCTCCAAGCTTAACATCTTCTCGTAAACAACATCCAGCTGTTTATGTATAAATGCAGCTGTAAAGGCCGCCGGCAGCATTTTTCCAGGCGTATTATTATTTTGAGTAAGCACCTGTTTTAACTGATGCAACAAATAGTTCGTGTTATTATTATCGGTTGTTATCGCTTTTAACACTTCCATATTTACCAGCTCATTAAACCAGCTGTTATCATTCGGAGCGTCATCATAAATAAACCGGATCCCGTTTTGCAATAATTGTATGATGCAAAGAAAATTATCTTCCCTCAGCGGTGGCATGATAACCCCATTCGCGGCTGCATATAATTCCATTACATCTTCCTCTGCCAGGCTACTGACAAAAGTTATACTGCTCCATATGTGCTTCTCTATGAATGCCGGATATAACATGATATCCGACTCATGGAGAATAAACAACCTCGCCTTCGGTATCTCCCTCTTTAAAGCGGTAAATGCATGAATAAGGGAGGGCATATCATATTCCTCCCCGGCTATTTGCTTGTTAAACACAAATACAGCCTCTTCAGCGGGAAGCCCCCAGGCGGTTCGAAACGCAGTACGCTGCTCCGGAAGAATCGCTGTTTTACTAATAGGAGAGATAACATTATATATGACGGACACCTTTTCCATAATATGAGGATACACCAACAGTAACTGTTCCCGGGCAACCTGACTTGTACAAAGTATGGTGTCGGCAGCGTTTATCATGGCCTGCTGCATGGCATTGTTGGTTAATATGGCGCCATCACACCCGCATGTAATAATAGCATTCAATGTTGTTTTAATACTTTGTGCGAGGTAACCCCAATTGCAACTTTCAAAATGGAAAAGAAGGTTGCTCTTTCCGCTGAAACGTTGTTCCAGCAGGTCAGCAATCCGCAGAGAGTATTTTTTAAATTCCGGTGTTGGTATGTTTGCCAGGTATTTTATTGCAAACGGAAAAGGAATATAAATATATACTTCGCCATTTATCTCTTGTTCTGTATACTCCGCATATTTATTGCTGCCGATATATATATTATAAGATAAGTACTCCCCGTTTTTCCATGATGGAGTAAGGAGATGATCTAATACTGATGGACCGGCAGTGGTGGTGTCAAATATTTTAACAATATATAGCATATAGCGCTGATTATCTTAACTGATTAACAAACATTCATCCCAACAGCAGGTTTCTTCATCTATACCTGATAAAAGCACCAGGCCAATGCCCGCCAAGCCTTCTGCTATACCCATGCACTTATCGCTTTCTTTTGCAATAGCAGCGTATGATAGACCAATTAAATGATCAGTGATTTCGTCATAAACACGCTCAAAGGCAGGTTCCTGCATTTCCAGGTAAGCACGTCTGTACACCTGTGCTATAAAAATAGTTTTCTGCAGATAGATGATATTCTTAAATGCAGCACCTACCAGCGGCAGATAGTTATCAATAGCCGACAACAAATGTTGTCTGGCGGTCTCTTTCCAACTTTCATTGCCCGTATACTTCCAGGCATTCCAACAAGACCTGCATAATTCTACCTGTATATTAAAATACATAAATGCATCGTGCATATTGCCTGGAATATTTTGTTCCATAGCGGCAATAGCAGCAGGGATACATGCTACCATTCTTTCCAGCGAACGCTTTGTAACTACAGGATAGATGTCATACTGCAGGCTCCTGGCCAGAACGGTAACTACTTTTGCATGGTGGCAGGTCTCTATATTCTTTTCGGTAGGGGTATACTTTTTATCGGTAATAAATTTGGCAAGGGCATTACTATCTTCACTGAATTTTCTCAGGAAAATTCTTTCCAGCCGGTCTATCATACCAATATACACCTCATACCGTATAATTTTATCCAGATCCTCGGCATTGTATCCTTCACGATCAATGCGGTTTTGCAGGTACAGTACATGTCCTGTTAAGCCCTCGGAAAATCCCCAGCTCAACTCATAATTCCAGGAATACACCGCTTCGTCTATATCGCTTAATATCGCCAGAGAGGAATCATTCAGGCGTATTAAGTTATGCCGCAACAGGTATTCTACCGTCCATGCTATTCCAGGTAGTCCGGATCCAAACCCTTTACCTGACTTAAAATTCATGGTGCTAAAAACCTCTTGTAGCAGATCTTCTCCAAAGGAATCGTATGTTTTCACCTGCTTATACCTGGCATAATGCAGCATAAAAAATGATATGCCTGTTTTACCAGCGTTTAAGCTAATGCTTTTTGTAAACCCGCCATTTAACAACAAGTATCTGGCAATTCTGTCCAGATGCTCTTCCCGTGTTTGTTTGGCTTCACTTGTTGCTACTGTATTCATAATGAATTTATTCTTTTAAATGTATCGTAAGGCAGGCGGTTGATAACCTTCACTCTTCATTTCATGAATATACTCCTGCAAGGTCGCCGGGGACATATTACATATCTTCAAAAACTCATGCCTGTTGCTCAACTCCAACTGGCTATTATGAAAATTTGAATTCTCTTTCCTGATATGATGCAAATGATACAATGGTCCGTCAATTCTCTTTATTTTTTCTCCGGCTATCTTAAAGCGCTTATACCGCTCCTGGTCTTCCGGGCCCCAACCTACCAGGTTGATGTTTTCCATACCCAGCTTTTTAAAAGTGGCCAGGTTTACTACAAAAGCACCCCCATAGCTATCCACTGGTGTTTCATAGAAAGAGTCCTTGTAATTATTAAGCACACCAAAATCCAGTTGCCTGCGAAAAAGATTGCTGAAGTTATTATCCACGAAGTAGCAGCCGCCACTAAAAGGATATACCAGCGACATTCCTTTATGACGGAGATATTCCACTGCCCAGGATAGTTGATTGGGAGGCACTACAACATCTGTATCAAATATTGCAGCGTAAGGAGTTTCACACATGTTCAACAATAAATTGTTATAATAAGTGCGATAGTAGATAGCACGCTCCTCATATTGGAAACTATACCTCATATAGGATGGTATAATATCTCTATTCACTTTGGGGGAATTATCAATTTCAAGGACGATTACATTAGTTACAAAATAAGTATCAATATACCGGAGGATAGTATGCAGATTATTCATTCTATCAGGTGAATCAATTCTTACCGGTATTAATATAGTAGTGTCTTTGAGAACTATTTTGGTAGATTTAATATAGCTATATATGGCTTCTACATATTTGACACTGCAAGACGACTTATCCACATAGCCAAATACTTCGAAGTGGGGTATTTTATGTTCGTAGGTACCTTTGCAGAAATACCTTCTCGCCTGCCCTCCAACTACGCCTGCATTATGAAATATCTTACATTCATCCCATCTTTCAATATTATTGACAGGCCAGCAAAAGTCAAGCTCCCCGCTGATATTTACCGGGTTCCCTCTTAACAATCCATTCCACAATACAGCCCACATATCAGCACACCAGGCCTGAATACCAACATATGCATCGGGGTCTTCTCCGGTTTCCTGCACATGGGATCTGGCAAAGCTTTCATTAGTTTCCTCCAGCTGTGTAAATAACTTTTCCGCATCGCTCTCCACCTTATCCCAAAAGGCATAATCTGTTCCTTTCAGTATATACTGTGCACCACCGGCATTTTCATCATTCGCTATTACCAGGTTCTTATCAATGCCTACAATACTGCACATATTATCCAATATTGCAGTGCCGTACTTCAGTATGTACTTTGTGTCCAGGTAACTTTTGGTGTCGGAAACATACCAGGTATTACCTGCTTCCATTTCCTGCATATCCGGCAGCTCACGGAAAATAATATCACAATCGTGGTAAAACAAGGTCTCCTGCTCCAACCACGGATTACTATTAAAATGCTGCTTAATGATATGCGGTCTTATTCCTGATACGTACCGGGGATTTGCCCGGTTATCCGGGTAAATGAAAAATTGGGCCAGGTCCTCCCTGGCCACCAGTGCTGTATATTCCACTCTTAGCCCAACACGTGGATCTACACCCAATAATATATGGATACAGGCCGGATCTATGCCTACCTGCTTAAAATTATGCAACAGAACCTCCAACTGCCAGAGGAAAAACACGTCATCAGGTTGTGCGGAGAGAAATATCATAGATACATTTTATTACGGACTACATGGTTATTTTCCGGCACACATCCGCATATAATTCAAGGCATTTCTTTGCCGGTATATATTGTTCCGGATTATTTGCTACAAATAAATCAGCTTCTTCACAAAACTGTTGATAGTTACCTGCATAAAATGATTCAAAAAGGAGAATCGTTTGTTTTATTAGATGAGCATCGTCAGAATATGTTTGGTATTGTTTTGCCGCCGGCAAAATTATTTCTAATAGCCTGTTTACTTTTATCGTCAACTGTGGAGCCTTTAGGAACGCGATCATCACGTTCAATGTTTCAAACAATACCTGGCATATAAAAAGGTATTTAAATACATCGTATTCTTCAGGATGTTGTGCCAGAGGGACGTTCAGGTCTGTTAATTTATCGGAATGCCCGCTCAGCAAATATGCAACTACTTCCGATGCAAGTCCGACGGCTTCATCTGTTTGTCCATAAGCAAAATACATCCTTACCAGGTTATGATACTGTTGGATACGGCCAAACACCAGGTACTCAAATCCTTGCTGCTCCATTGCCTGCATATTAAGCATCACTTCATGCAGCATTTTTTCGGCGCTGTCTCTTTCACCGGTTTTATATAAGTAATAGGCTTTTTTAGGTAGATATTCATTTTGTACTGCCTGCCAAAGCAAGGTATCTTTGGCCAGTGACTGTTCATACCGCTCTCCCTGTTCAAAGTAATACTTTGCCAATACCATACTTCCGGACTTACTATAGTTAAGCCCCTTCATAAACCAGGAATTTAATGGATATAGCGTATGCTTATCCTCCGGCGTTAGCTTAGCTAACAATACATCATTAAAAAAAGCTTCCAGCCTCTCAGCAGCCTGCGTGAGAGAAGCGCCTGTAGTTAAAAGCAGCATATGATAGTATTTAATCAGTATTATCTTCTGTAGGGTTTACACTTCTTGTGCACGCAAAGGAATGCCAGCTGTAGCCAGTATCCGTTCCTCTATATTGCTAACGGGATAAGTTGCAGCGAATTGCTCCTGCAGCGGTAATTGCTGGCGATAAGGATGCGGTGTTGTTTCCGATAAGTACGAGATTAGCTGTAATAATTCTTCCCCATCCAGGTTTAAGTCGGTATTAATTATTTGTATACCAGACTGCGATAATTTTTCCTGTTGCAACGCAGGCGCAAAACCAATTTGATAGGGCCGGGGCAACCATTTACACTTAATCTTGTAATCGGAAAGAAGATAGATTAATTCCTTTTCCTGCTCCTTCATCTCTGATGCCGGTTTATCAATGGCAAATTCAATCGTTACTTTCTTGTGTCTGGCGCTGGTGGCGATGACATAGATAAATGGTATTCTCCAGCTGTCCCAGCTTTTACCGGTTACCTTGAATATCATTTGCAGCTTCATGCCTGGGTGATGCTGACCTGTTAAGAGATCTCTTTGGATGATTTCAATATCTGCAGTACAATGCTGAAGATGATTGTATTTTTCTTCGTTGAAAACAAAAAAGAGCCTGTTTACTGTCAATACCTGCAGGGGAGGGATCACCAGGTTATCATAGTCCATGGTGTCATACAGCATATTTAACGTAAAGGTGAGCTTAACCGTTGATTTAATTTCCTTTAAGCGGGTATCCAACACAAGTAACCAATCCAGGTCCGAAAGAGGATACTGAATGACCAACAACAGGCGGACAGTATATTTGAAACCCTTTATATTATTCGTTTTGATAGCTGCGAGGACATTGTCCAAYTGAACCATCAACACATCGAAGAAACTATTATCGGGGGGCGCTTTTACCGGTACCAACAGCGTGGCGGAATTACCGGTTACATCTTCCAATGCTAATAAGTTGCGGGTTAACAGCGTTTCTTTTTCTTCTTCAGCTGCGGGTATCAGTATTTCGTTATCAAACAATATAGTAAATAGCTTATCCGGAAGCAGGTTAAAGTTAGCGGTGTACAATATGTCCAGATAGCGATGGCTTAACCGGATTGTTTTACCACTACGTGTAGAGTAGAGCAAGCGATCGGCGGTTGGTTCCGATGCGAACTGCGGAATAGTCACGTCTACGATATACCGGGAAAGTTTAAGTTCCATATGACGCAGGTTATGGTATTAAGCAATTTTTAATGCCTTTGAATTTAATGTCTCCAGGAATTTATTCAGTACCATCTCTTTCTTCAGATAATCCTTAAAATTATATACGCAATAATCTTCGCCCTTATTTTCCAATGCCACCTGAGAACATCCACCATTGCAGATAGGCATAATCGGGCAACTCAGGCAAGGCTTATTTTTAAACTTGATGTTCATGCGTTCCTCAAACTTCTCATTCCAGGTAATGCTTCCATCGTCATTCAGCAGGCCTTCCCTGGTTTCGCTGGAGAAATTACGGGCAGTACATTTATACACTTCTCCGTTATAATTAATGGTAGCATGATTTTTCTTATCTGCGTAACAGGAGTGCTTTACGTTATCAGGCGTTCCCCCATAAGCAGCATAAAATCCGGCACTGATAAAGTATTGTATCAGTTCAGTAACACGGTCGTTCAGGGTTTCATCCTCTACCTGCCATACCTTGTGAAGGGAAATAGAAATATTACGGCGGAATTCTCTTGGTACCTGTTGCAGATCGTCAGCAATGCTTTCGAGGTTATCCAGGGTATTTTTGGTATAGTTTATCCTTTGTGTTACATGGAAACCGGCAGTACACAAGGCGGCAACATTAGCTACTATTTCGTCATAGGAGCCTCTTTTGGCGTTAACAAAGCGTACTTTATTGTGCGTGTCACGGTTACCATCCAGCGTAATCTGGAAGTCAGTTATCTTGTACAACTTAAAACGCTCGATCATTGCAGGATTGATCAGAAATGCGTTGGTAGTGAACGATGTGCTGAATGCTACGCCGTATTCCTGGCATATTTTAGTGCCATAATCCAATATAGGATCTATCACTTTGTCGAAAAACAACAGCGGTTCTCCGCCAAACCAATCTATATGGAAAAACTTTAACCCGGGTTTATTCTGCAAAACTGATACTATATGCTTCCGGATATTATCCAGGGTAAACTCCGACATTTTGGAGTCCTTGATATGGGATTCATAACAATACCAGCACTTGAAATTACAGTTCATGGTAGGGTTAATCACAAGGTGATAGGTACTTTCGTTCCCATCTACGCGAGCGCTCCAGTCTTTTACTGCCTGTATTTCATCCAGTGTTTCCTCTACAATAAATCCTTTTGTTTGCAGTGCTTTATAAAACTGGGGATGATAATTCGCCAGTTCCTCTATATTGGATGACGTTTTGCCGGCCTCCATCAGCTCCTGCAACATAGGATCTACCAACAGGAAATTATTACTGCGGGAATTATACAGAACAACCTTGTCCTTGTATCCTACGGCATTATTAAAACGGCTTAATTTCATATATCATCTCTTATCGGTCCGGAAATATAGGATAGGGAGTTACCCCTATCCTATTGTGTTTTGATTTGAAATTTACCTGAAAAACTACAACCCGACTATTCAACGGTAGGAGTAGGATTGGTAGGTGCAGGTGCAGCAGTAGTAGTTTTACCACATTTGCTGATGTTGATACCACAAAGAACGTTTGTGTCATCAAGCGACTCAGTTTCAGCGCCATCAACTTCAGCGAAACCGCCTTCGATCTGGCCTAATTCGTTTTCTTGCAAAGGGGTTAAACCCAGGTCTTTTTTCTCTGTAGACATGTTAATTTGATTTTCAATTAAGGATTGTGCTTACTCTGATGAAGGGTTTTCAGCATCCCTCTCTTGCTATAACAATAGGTTTAATATATTGCATAAGGGAACCAGGGGTGAATGACGGTTCAGAGGGATGCTGAAAAAATAATGACTGATTACTCAGCAGGAGGAGTGGTAGGAGGAGGAGTGGCAGTAGTAGTTTTACCACATTTGCTGATATTGATACCACAAAGAACGTTTGTATCGTCCAGTGACTCAGTTTCAGCGCCATCAACTTCAGCGAAGCCGCCTTCAATTTGCCCTAATTCATTTTCTTTCAGAGGGGTTAAGCCCAGGTCTTTTTTTTCTGTAGACATGTTAATTTGATTTTCAATTAAGGTTTTAGTGCTTACTCTTACCAAGGGTTTTCAGCTTCCCCCTCTTGTTATAACAATGCTTTTATTAATACTTATTATCAAAGCTTCTTCAGGAGGTCATGGAGCATTTATTTATCTCCCAACCGCTTCTTTTCATCACTGTTGCTACGATCCATCTCCTTTACAGTAAATGCTTTCCCAAGCTTAAAGCTATATATCAGCTGAAGAGCGATGCTTTGTGTCTGATTTTTTTCCAGACCATTTTGAATGTAGTGTTGGTAGATCGTCTTTGTTCTGCTTCTTTCTGTGTTAAACACATCGTTCACATTGATTTTGGCTATGAGTTTATCTTTCATGAATGACTTCTGCAATCCAAGATCTATTCTGTAAAACCCATCTACTGATATATTACCCTGCATCATGCTTGAATAATACAATCCATTTACACTTAATCTCAGATCAGCCGGCAATGTTATATCCTGAGCAGTTTGTACAAATACTACCGGCTTATTATACTGGAAGTCCTGGAACCTCATCTTCTCCTGTTTAAACACAAAAGTGTTGTACATGCTCCACCATTTCGCTACCTCCAGTGGCGCATTCAATATAACAATGTAGTTATCCCGTATGTCCAGGTTTTCCGGCGCATAATATACTGACAGGGCATCTCCGGGACGTGTATGTAAAATATTGAAGATGACATCGTTGGCTCTCTGATAAATAAACGATACGGAATAATCTTCGTGATGGACATATGTCAACTGAAACGTACTGGCATATTGAGGCCTCAGATACGGATTCCCTTCCAGCGTAGTATAGTTATCCATATATATTACAAATGGATTCAGTTGTGTATAAGAAGGTCTGTCAATACCCCTTCTGAAAGAGAACTCAATACTATTCCCAGCTTTTGCATTCAGGGTTCTCTGCATAAACAGACTAGGAAACAATCCCAGGTAGCCTTTGCGGTTATCTCTGATAGTATCAGCTGTCAACAGATGTCCGTCTGTATTGGTATACTCCGCACGTAATCCCACTTTGACATCCGTTTTAAAAACCTTGCCTGTATAGTTTAAGAACCCCGCATAGATATCTTCTTTGTACCGGTATTGATAGCTTTGGGTGAGATCCTTTGTCCAGGCAGCATTTCTAAAGTTTTCGAATTGTACATCATTATCAATGGAAGCCTTTACTAACCTGCCTCCCAAGCTGATAGCGGCCGATTTTGATAATGGCTTTTCCAATTTCACATTGGCCGAATATACCTGAGAGTTAGCCGGTATCGTATTACGATATAAGGTATCTCCAAATTTTCCGTTTACTTCATCGTAATAATTGGAAGTTGCACTGTTCTTTTTGGTAGAAGTATTCCAGGTATAGTCTGTTGTAAAGGTCAGCGCCGTGCCCAGTGAGTCTAACTTTATACGATAATTATAGCCAAGATTGTTATATGATGCATCTTGATTCTGAGGGAATATACCATTCAATACAATGTCTTTGGCGCCAGTCCCCCCAAGGGTAGTAGTCGTTTGATAGGGCGACTTATCCTTCCAGGTGGAATTGGAATATTCAATTCCCATGTACTGGTTCTTATTAACATCGTAGATTCCACCCACTCTTAACCTGCGACCAGCATAAGTATCTTTTCTGAATGAACTTTCTTTATAATTAAATTCTCCCTTTTCATTTGTTCTGGTGGTCCAGTCACTTCCGTATCCGTTATCCCAGTTCATACTGTAGCTGCCGAACAGGGTCACCTTTTTCTGTTTATAGTTCAACAATGCACTTTCACTTGCTCCTGCATACCTTCCCTGCACATAGCTACTGCTGATGGAACCATTCAATCCGTCTTTTCGTTGCTTTTTGTACACGATATTAATGAGGCCTCCCGCCGATGCTGAATATTCCGCCGGTGGATTAGCAATTATTTCTATGGTGGCTATTTCTTCTGCCCTCAGCGTTGTAAGAAAATTAATCAACTCAGCACCGCCCATATTCAACATCCTTCCATTCAGCATCACCCTGGCATGTGTGATGCCGTTGATACTGATGTTGCCGTTTAGTACAGATACGCCTGGTGCCAGTTTAAATAACTCCAGTGAAGATTTACCTGCAGTCAGCGGATTATTCTGCACATTCAACACTACTCTGTCTACTTTGCGGGTAATTAAAGGAGGGTTACCTACTACTGTTACTTCTTTTAAGTTATCAGACTTGATATTAAGTGTGATACGACCCATGTCAGCATTTGTAAAAGAAGCAATGTTTACGCTGTACAAATCATAATTCAGTTGGAATACTTTCAACACATAAGCTTCACTTGCTTGTGCTTCCAGTTTAAATGCGCCTTTCTCATCAGAGGTAGTTTGCGCTACTGGTTTATTAGTATTTTGAGAAAGCAATACAACAGAGGCAAATTGTATCGGCGCATTGGTTTTATCTACAACCCAACCGGTGATGGCTGCATTTTGTGCATTGGCAGCAACCGCTGTGACAAGCGTTATAAGGATTGTAGTTAACCATTTCATAGTCCAGTGTGTTTTTATTTACAGTGAAACGAAGCGTCTATTTGTATGTCTCATTGCTTATTTCAAAGTTGTTATTTCTGCTTTTGTTTTCTGAAATTATTAGACCAAATCCTGAGGCGACACGATGAAATCAAAAATTCATCAACTTTTTAATTTCCCAACTCCAGTTGATTCTTAATTAACTCATAATAATGACCGCGCAGATTCACCAGATCATGATGTGATCCCTGCTCTATTATCTCTCCTTTATGCAATACAATGATGTTATCAGCATTCCTAACTGTACTTAGTCTATGCGCTACCACCACTACTGTCTTTCCTTTACAGAACTCATTCAACTGCTGGATAATCATTTTTTCATTATTGGCATCCAACGCGCTTGTAGCTTCATCCAGAAAAATATATTCAGGGTTCTTATATACTACTCTTGCGATGAGTATACGTTGTTTTTGCCCTCCACTGATCCCTTTACCTTCGGCACCTATCTTTGTATTAAGGCCCAGTGGCAGGTCGTTTACAAACTGCGTTAGGTTGGCAATTGCCAATGCATGTTCCAGTCGGGCTATATCAGGCTGTTCATCGCCCATAATAATATTGCCTGCAATCGTATCAGAAAAAATAAATCCTTCCTGCATTACAATCCCACACTGCCTGCGCCAGAATTTAGGACTGATGCCGCGGAAGTCAGTGTTACCACCTATTTGCATAGTCCCTTCTACCGGCGGATACATTTTTAATAACAACTTCAACAGGGTCGTTTTACCGCTGCCGCTGGCGCCTACAATGGCGGTAGTATGCCCTTCTTCTATGGTAAAGCTGATATCTTTCAATATGAGCTGATTGCCGGCGCCGGGATAGGCAAAAGACACTTCATGTAGTGCTATGCTCCTGGCAGATGGCAGGTGGTGTTGCTGGTGCATTTCAGGTACTTCTTCATCCTGCAGGGAATGGATCTGTCCCAAACGTTCCATGCTTATTTTGGCATCCTGTAACGTTTGTAAGAATCCTGCCATCTGCAGCACCGGTCCGTTCATCTGACCAACTATGAATTGCATCGCCATCATCTCACCTACGCTCACCCGCCCTTCCAGCACGGCTTTGGCAGCCAGGAAAACGATCAGAATATCTTTTGCCTGGTTAATAAACAAGGCGCCTAAAGACTGGTTCTGGTTAAGGGTGAGGCTCTTTATATTCTGGTTAAACAGTTTGGCTTGTAGCCTTTCCCATTCCCATATTTTTTGCGTGCCGTTATCGTTCAGATTTATTTCGTGTATACCGTTTATTATCTGCAGGGTTTTGCTGTGATTTTGTGCGCGGGCTTCAAAGCGTTTAAAGTCAAGCTTTTTACGCTTGCGTAAAAATATCAGGAGCCAACCTAAATAGAGCGCGCTACCAACAACAAACACCATGAAAATATCCAGGCTATAGTGCAGCATCAAACCACTGAATAATGCGAGCGTTATCAGGGAAAACAAGGTATTGATGGTATTACCAGTCAACAGGTTTTCGATGCGTTTATGATCTTCGATACGTTGCAGCAGGTCACCGGTTAGCTTGGTATCAAAAAAGGATAACGGCAACCGCATCAGCTTATGCAAAAAGTCGCTGAGTACCATAATGTTGATACGGCTGGTAATATGCAACAACACCCAACCCCGCAGCAAGTCAATAAAGAATTGGCCGGCACTCAGTAGTAGTTGTCCTATGAGCATGAGATAAATAAAGTGCACGCTCTTATTTTGTATGCCCACGTCAATAATGCCTTTCGTCAGAAAAGGAAATATTAACTGAATCACACTCGCAGCCACTAAGCCAATCCCTATCTGCAGCAGCAGTTTTTTATAATGCCAGACATGGTCCCATAAGTACTGCATCCCCATTCCCTTTACAGGAATATCATCTTCCTGCTGGTAAAAGGTAGGAGTAGGGTTCAGGTGGAGAATAACGCCCATGGCTTTACTGCCCTGCCAGGCGTAAGCCCAGTTTTCAATAAATTCTTCCTGAGAGTATTTTATCAGGCCACTGGCGGGATCAGACACATATACTTTGTTGCGGCTTACTTTATATACTACCACAAAATGGTTGCGGCGCCAATGCACAATGCAGGGGAGTACCGATTTACCGGCAATGCTTTCAAAGGCAATCTTCCCACCCTGAGCTCTTATACCCAATGCCTCTGCGGCTCTGGAAATGCCCAGCAGGGACACACCGGTTTTACCGATGTCACTTAGCTTACGAATACGTTCTATATTAAGTACCTTACCGTAATGCTTACTTATGATCTGCAAACAGGTGGGACCGCAGTCCATCATATCATGCTGCTTATAATGCGGGAAAATGGCCATCCTGGTAGTTATTTTTAGTTAAAATGGCGTAAACTCATCTTGTTTACGGGGTCTTCTCATTGGCCGGGAATTGGTCTTTATAGTCGTTAAAGTGCTATCTAATGCGACTTTTGCGGTAAAAAAGTATAAAAAACACCATGCGCCCGGTTCCTATAGAGAAAAAAAATTTGCCGATAATTTTTTTTCCCTATTTTAGCTGCTAAGCACGAAAAATTTAGGTAACAGTGAAACATTATTCGACCAATACCAACTTCTACGAGACGTAACGCAATGGAGARCACAATTGTACGAGGTAACCCGATATTGAACTGGATAATTTCAGGGGAGTTTGAAAAGTTCTATACCCAAAGAGTCAGGCTGGCAGCGCATGCAACTATGTGGCTGTTAATACTGATTTTACAGACTACGCTTGTTTACGTCAATTACAATGAATCTCTGGCCACCTGCCTGGCGTTTGGGGCAAGGAACATGCTGGGTATCATGTTCTTCTTCTACTTTATACTATATTTTGTAGTTCCATCCCTTATTTTAAAAGGCCGGCTTATACTGGGAGTGATATGTTTTACCATCCCCTTCTTCGTACATAGCCTGCTCAATTACCTCACCTGTCTGTTTATTCACAACAACCTGGTTGTCCATGACCCGGTAACCAAAGAAAGTGTTGAGACGATCGTAAACGAAGGAATATTCGGCGTATCCTTACTTCACCGTACACTCAAAGGAGCCTGGTTTTTCGCCTCTGCCGCCGCACCCAGCGCGGTCCTTAAACTGGTGCTGGACATTATCAGAGCTACTATCCGCAGACTAAACATGGAAAGAGATAAGGTAGACCTGGAGCTTGACTTTCTGAAAGCCCAGCTCAACCCGCATTTTCTGTTTAATACCCTGAATAATATTTATACCCTTTCCCTGAAAGGGGATGAGCAGGCATCCAACTTAATACTCCACCTTTCTTCCATGATGCGCTACACCCTCTACGAATCTGATACACCACAAGTGCTGTTACAGAATGAAGTAGATTTCATGAGGAACTATACAGAGCTGGAGCGTGTACGTTATGGTAAAAATGCCGATATCCGGTTTGAATGCAACGAACATGAAATAAGTGATCAACAGATTGGCCCCCTTTTAATGTTTCCATTTGTAGAAAATGCTTTTAAATACGGACAAAGTAATGCACTCGGGAAATGTGAGATACTGATAAGTATTCAGGCAAAAGGCCCGCAAATAAAAATAGAGATCGGCAATAGCAAAAATGAAGAAACGATGGTAAAAAGCGATGTAGGAGGGATAGGACAATCCAACTCCCGCAAGCGCCTGGAACTACTTTACCCTGGACGCCATACGCTCCATATCGAAGATACAACAGACTATTACAAAGTTATCCTCTCCTTAACACTTGCCAATTAAACCCAAATGGAACAGAAAATTAAATGTCTGGTTGTTGACGATGAGCCCATTGCCCGTGAATTAATGACCACCTATATCGCCAAAATACCCCAGCTGGAACTGGTACAAGCCTGCGAAAGTGCTTTTGAGGCATCCGATGTATTACAGCAACAACCTATCGATCTGCTGTTTTCCGATATCCAGATGCCCATTATTAATGGCGTGGAAATGATACGCTCCCTTCATTTTGCTCCCCTGGTCATATTTACTACGGCAAGTCCTAACTATGCACTAGAAAGCTTTGAGCTGGATGTGGTGGATTACCTGATGAAACCTTTTTCTTTTGACCGCTTTTTGAAAGCGCTCAATAAAGCGAAAATCCTGCTACAACAGAAAAAACAACTTCCTGTTAAAGAGACCATACCCAGTACCTATATGTTCATTAAAGATGGACAGAAGCTGTGCAAGCTGGTGTTTAATGATATCTACTATGTGGAAGGAATGAAAGACTATATAAAAATTGTGACCGCGCAAAAGACATATATCATCTACCAGCGCATGAAATATATGGAGAGCGTGCTTCCTACCAGCCTGTTTACACGAGCGCACAAATCCTATATTGTACAATTAAATGCGATTAAAAACATAATGGGTAACACGGCCGAATTATTGAATAATCACTCTATCATTATCTCCAAACAATACAAACAGGAGCTGAATAAGCGGCTGGGAATAGCCCAGGATAGCGCGGATGAGGAGTAATAAACTACCGGCAATTACTAAAAGTGACCTATTAATTTGAATTGGTCGTGTCAGTTCCCCCTTTTATCTAAAAAAAACGCGTGTCTGTTTCTACTATTGCATTTTTGTATGGTAAACTAAAACCCATTAATCCATACAAATATGAAACATCCAGCATCTCCCCTGCACCACGTGAAACTCAGCCTCGATAAAGAAATCGTGGCAAAAACAGACATGAGCACTGTTAATAACCTGAGCATTACCAAAATGATGAACTCAGGAAGCGATACCACCAATACCCATGATACCATCTTCACTACCATAAACGGTCTTACACTATCCCTTTCCGTTGCTCACTAAACCAGGTTTATTGATATGTCTTACAGATGCGCCATAGTAGACGATGAACCCCTGGCTGTGGAGTTGCTCAGTAACTATCTGGGCAGCATAGATAGGGTAGAGCTGATCATGTCTACAGATAAACTGCAAGGCGTAGAGCAACTAATCTTGGAGAATAAGATTGATTTAATCCTACTGGATGTGAATATAAAGGGGGTTAAGAGAGACAGTATTAACCTGCTGCTTAGAACAAAAAATTGCCATTTTATTATTGTTACGGCCTACCCCTTATCACATATCAAAGATATAGCAATAGGCCCGAACCATGGATACCTGATCAAGCCCGTAAGCTTCACCAGATTCCAACAGGAAGTGCAAAAAATATTGGGGCTATAGGTGTAAATATTAACCAAAATGTGCTTTTTGTCGTGTTAAGAACAATACTTATCGAAAAAAAACACGTAAACGTACAATAGTAAGCACTTTGCACATAGCTCAAAGTTCATGGCAAATAATATAACCATTAACATTAAAAAATGAATAGTATGCTGAAGCAACTTTTTAGCCATCCCGAAAGGATACCCCACATGACAGACATTCCGGCCACAGGAGGATTCATTCCTTTCAGCGAAGCTGAAATGGCCGCTGTATTGGGAGGTGGCGAAGAAACAAGGCCATATATTACTATGCAATTGGGTCTGGAAGACAACAGTACCCAAAAGCCCGGCGAGCAGTAATAAGCTGTCGGGGCTGATGGAAGGGTAGATTGATAAAAGCTAAAGATATGTACGACAACAAACCTCATAACCAGTTGAAAGCATTTGATTTTTATCTATTAAGAGTGCCGTTGTTGCCATATAGTACGCTGTTATCATTACATACCAATTACAGGAACGATACAAACGAGTTAACTGCAGCCATAAAAAAACGCTTTGCAGATCCTTTGTTGCAGGAGGCCATTTATCTGGCCAGTCCCGACTTGTATACAACACTACAGCAATGGCTGCTTGGCACGATTCCCCTTCGTCCTCAAAAGGAGCATAAGTTAGCACTCACCCTCTATAAATATCTTGTAAGAATGTGCACCCGTTGCACACCTTATGGCTTATTTGCGGGATGTACACCTGGTACTATCAGCCAGGAGTCCACCCATATTGCACTGGCAACTGATCCTCATCACAAAGTAACCCGTCTGGATATGCATTATTTGTCGGCATTGGCAGATGAGCTACTACAAGACGAAACCATCAGCACACAATTGCAATATCAATCCAACACCAGCTTATATCTTGCAGGAGCTACCTACCGGTACTACGAATACAAGTTACAAGATAAGAAGAGGCATTATTTTCTCAGCACCTTTTCCCATACGCCTTACCTGGAACAAATTATTGCTACCGCCAGCAAAGGAGCCAGTTTGCATCAGCTGATACAAGTGCTGACCAATATGTCAATACCCGCAGCAGATGCGGCTGATTTTATAACAGCACTCATTCAAAATCAGATACTGGTATCCCTGTGGCAGCCTACCATTACAGGCCCTGATTATTTCAGGACATTATCTTCCCAACTGGAAGCAGGTAGTGGGGAAACGGGACTTACACTACTACTTAAACAAATACAATATTTACTGGACCAGCCAGGTATTGGTACCCGGCATTATGCCGGCATCCGTGATATCCTGCAAAAGCAATTTCCTGTCATAACCGGCAAGGATGCGGTACAGGTAGATCTTTTCTATAAAACCACGGCCAATAACATTTCAGCCAAAACAATTGCAACCATTACCGGTCATCTGCAACAACTAACGGTATTAAACCAGGCTGCCATCCCCCCTGATTTACAAAACTTCTGCAAAAAATTCTATCAGCGCTACGAAGAAAGAGAAATGCCGCTTATGACGGTATTAGACAGTGAAAGTGGTATAGGCTATGGCATGATTGCAGGCGATAAAACCTGCTATACCCCTTTGGTAGACGACCTGGTGGTACCTGGCGATACGCCGCCGGCACAAATAGTATGGAATGTTTATAATAAACTGGTGCTTGAAAAGTTTACACTTGCCCAGAAAGAAAACGCTTACACCATTGAAATAACAGATGCAGATCTCCAAAAAATAACCCCTACAGGTCATACCAGCAATGTGCCCGCAACCGCCTGCTTAATGGGTACGCTCCTGGCAACAGACAATGAACAACTGGACGAAGGCAATTTTCAGTTTATCATGAAGTCATGCGGTGGCCCCGGCGCATTAGCCTTAATGGGCCGCTTTGCAGCCGGAAACAGTGAATTGGCCCAACAGATGAAAGCATGCGTAGACTATGAACAAAGCTTATCTCCCGATAAAATCATTGCAGAAGTAATACACCTGCCTGAAGGCCGTACCGGTAACGTATTACTAAGACCACAACTGTATGACTACGAAATTCCTTTCCTCGGAACCGCCAGTGTGGATGAAAAATACCAGCTATCGGTAAGTGATTTGTATGTGACGGTGAAAAATAATACGGTCATACTGCGTTCCAAAAGCCTCAACAAGGAAATTATACCACGGCTTACCAGTGCGCATAATTATACGCAAAGCCTGTCTATCTATAAGTTCTTATGTGATCTGCAAAATCAATATGCTCCATTCAATATAACGTGGGACTGGAACATATTTTTGAATACCCCTTTTCTTCCACGTATCAGCTACAAACAGCTGATTTTAAAACGGGCACGCTGGCTGTTGTTCTCAAATGAATTTAATGATCTGCTGGCCACGGCGCCGGCTGCGGACTGTTTGAAGCAACTGCTGGCAAAATATAATCTGCCGGAAAAGGTAGTAATGGCAGAAGGCGACAATGAATTATTCCTGGATCTTTCCTGCGAATATGCACAGGAACTGCTAACAGATAAGCTGCATAAAGACAATGTAGTTTTGTATGAATCGCTGGTGAATGAAAACAATAACCTGGTAGCGGGTTCAGAGGGCAGCCACTGTAATGAAATGGTGATCCCGTTCTATTATACCAGCCATGAAATCCCCTTAACGGCATATAAAACACATCAGCCCCTCACTGCATCCAGATCTTTTGCGGCAGGCAGCGAATGGCTGTATGCTAAAATATATTGCGGTGCAAAGTGGATGGATAAGTTATTAACAAAAGAGTTGCTACCACTGTTGACGGAGTTAAAACAGGAAAAAATCATTACGCAGTGGTTTTATATCCGATACCAGGATCCGGACAGTCACCTGCGGATACGCTTTAGAAACACCATAGATCCTGCATTCAGTCAACAGGTAATCAGCAGACTGCATCAAATTTTTGAAGACTATATAGCAAATGATATTGTACATAAGATACAGTTCGATACCTATGTACGGGAAATAGAACGATATGGGAAAGTGAATATTGAACTGAGTGAGCAATTCTTTTTTCACGACAGCGAAGCCGTTATACAATTGCTGCCAATCATACAATCAAGTGGAAATGAACAGCATCGCTGGCTGTTTGCGTTGAAAGGAGTGGACTGCCTGCTAAATGATTTTGGCTATACAACAGCACAAAAATTACACTTATTACAACAGCTTCAACAAAATTTCTTCAGGGAATTTAATGGTGATGGATCACTCCTGTACCAGTTGAATAATAAATACCGGGACAACAGCAAAGCGATTGACAAACTGCTGGCCGAATCATTGCTGATACCTGCAACGGTGATTGATATATTCCATGCAAGATCCATTGCCACTAATGCTATCCGCCAGCATAACGATCCGTCGAATGAACAGCAAAAGGCTGCCACAGAAGCTTTAAGACATTTAGTACCAGATTATATACATCTGTTCCTGAACAGGCTATTCGTAGCTAACCAGCGGCTACACGAGCTCGTGATATATCATTACCTGATGAAACATTATACTTCTGTATTGGCAAGAAACAAAACAAAAACAACAAATAACCTGCTATCATGATAGACAATCATACTTATCAGCATTCTTTCGAAGTACAGGAAATAATAGGGAAAGCTCCTGCGTGGATGGTGCGTTGGGGAATTCTTGCTTTTGCTATTACAATGTGTTTATTGCTGATATTAAGTATGTTCATCGTTTATCCGGTTACAGCCCAATACCCGGTACATATTTCATTGGATACCCCACCACAGTACATCATACAATCCGGAAATGAAAGGATTTCATTTCAGCAATCTACCGGACCTATAACAGGAAATGGAACTATTGCTGTTGCATCGGCAGACAGTGGCCAGTCGCGTATCATTACGGCTGCCTACACCGGCACTATTGTGCCCATTAAATCAGTAAAACGTGAAGGGGCTGCAACTCCTGATACCCTGGCGATTCTTATTCCTCAGCAAGCCAGCTATACATTCAATGGCAACCTACCTGCTAGGTTGATAAGCTCAGGTAAACAACCTATAAAAGTAAAACTACTGGTGCAGGAGAACAATCTTACCAGCAATATCCTTACCCTGCAAGGCGATCTTACAGAAATAGCGGCTATTGCAATAAATGGCAGTTGTGCTTTTAGTGGTATACTATCTCCTTCGTCCAACCGGCAGCTGGCGAACGATACTACGTTTACTCCTGCTTGTAAAGGCATGCTGGAAATAACGTTATCCGAAAAAAGTGTTTTCACCACATTTGTAGAAAAGACCTTCCGGTTATAATGGTGAATTTCCCCCGGATAACATCATACATAAGCCCTCCTGCAAGAGTAGACCTATGTATGATGCTATTAATATTTTCCGAATCGTGGTATTTATTTTTTTAAATTCTCCAACATCACAATGGCAGTATATAAAACACCGGCTTCTCCTCTGAAAGTTCCCGAACCTCTGGGTTTATTATCCACTGAATACCATTCGTAAAAGCCATTGTTGTCTTT
Source organism: Chitinophaga sp. 01L420 (assembly GCF_056399985.1). NCBI lineage: Bacteria > Pseudomonadati > Bacteroidota > Chitinophagia > Chitinophagales > Chitinophagaceae > Chitinophaga > Chitinophaga sp. 01L420. Next base: position 11,410 of record NZ_JBFTSK010000007.1, on the reverse strand, counting down.
TACACGTTTTACCATAGGCTGTATCTGTTCATATGCCGCTGCTGTAAATCCGTATTTAATCAATTGTTGTATCATCCTGGCTCCAAACCATGTCCAGTCGCCACCATTCTGGTAACTGTAAACCGGGTTCATAATTTTATTCTTAAAATAACCGTCCGGATAGGGTGGATAAAGGGTGAGACCTATAGAAGGGGCACCAGCCTGTTTCACTCTACTCACCATTTCATCCAGGGATGCTTTGATCTCTGCCTTGTTTAACAATCCGGCTTCGATGGCAACGGCAGTTCCTCCGAAATAATAGATATTACGTTCATCAAAATCAGCAGGAAAAGGAGAGCCTTTCAAGTAAATATGAGGAATGAATTTCTGTTGCTGGCTATCCCATAAATATTTTTTGCAGTTCGCTGCAACCTTGTTCTTGATAACATTCCACTGTTGTTTTGAGGAAGGCATTATTTCCATCAGGTTATTCAGTGCGATGACAAACATGGCATTATCATAGATATCGATCGCAGGATGTGTATTGGCATCCAGATCAACTCCCCAGCCGGCTTCTGGTTGCACATCTCCCCAATCGGCCGTGGTAGCCCCTAYAATTAATCCATATTGCTTGTTAAACCGGTGTTTCATCAGAAAATCCATTGCCCACTCCAGTCTTTTGCCAACAGTTTTATCGCCAATCTTTTCATCCAGGATAGTTTTATCTCCTGTAAGCTGAATGTATTTATAGACTGCCTGCACCAGGGAGGTTTCCTGGTCGGTTTCTACCGTGTTTTTATGCCCGGCATAACGGGGCTCCAGTTTTGAGTAGGAAAAATCGGTTTCGCCTTTACCGATTTTTTCTGCCGGAGTAAAGCCATCGATAATATTCCCATCATCTCCCTGCATTCTAAAGAAAACAAGCAGGTTTTCTTTCAGCACTTCTTTTGGATACACTTGTGCTGCCAGTTCAATAAATGTGTTGTAATCACGTATCCACACTTCGCGGTAGCCATCACCGGCATTGAACCCTGTTTTCATTACTTCCAGTGCCTTGTTTTTTGTAAAGGCGAAGTATTGATTGCTCTTTATTTCTTCCGTAAGTATGTTGCTGTTTGTTTCTTTTACCTGTGCGGTGGCAAGAAAACCAGGAAACAGCAACATCAGTGAATAGTACTTTCTCATCTATATGTCTATTAGTTTAATTAACAGATATCAATAAGGGTTAGCATACCCATCGAAACAATATAACTAACCTAAACAATTTCTCAAATGTATATACATATATACATAATGACAAAATTTATTCGCATCTAGAGGAAATAGCTACATTTCCATCAAAACCATCTGAAAAAAGTAACCTGGTAGCCTTATTCCATCTATGTGACCATTAGAGCAGGCCATAGGGAGGCAATTTTAAGCATATTCGGACAGCAAATCTTCCCGTAAAGATATCAAGTAGCCACAGTAGCGGAAATACAAAGAATTTTCGGATAAAATTGAAACATGCAGGACATCATTATTTTTCATATAGTTAAATAACAATTTTGAGGAAGTATTTTGGAAATTATTAATTTAGCAATATGTTTGTACATATGGACATATTCCTATCACTGAATACCCATTGCTCCGTTCTGCCTTACTTACAGGCAAAACGAACCAAATGAGAGAAGGTGAGCTGTTCCCCGAAGGAACAGGATTCCCGGATTTGTTACCTATTGTATAGCATTAAACCTTCAGAAACAGATGAAAAGGAGGAATAGAAAAATAGGAATGGATGTGGGTGGCAGTCATATATCGGCAACCCTTATCAGTGAAATAGACGGAGAACCTGCTCTTAAAACCAGGATAGCGCTTAATTCTCACGACAGCGCCTATAATATTATTGTTGCCCTGGGAAATTGTATTAAAGAACTTCTTACTGGAAAAAATGACATGGAAGCAGTGGGTATCGCTTTCCCGGGCCCTTTCGATTATGAGAAAGGCATTTGCGCTGTTATGAATGTAGGAGGGAAGTTTGAGAAAACATTTGGCCTGCATATGGAACAGGCGTTAAAAGACTTTACCGGTCTTCACAATACACGCTTCAAATTTTCAAATGACGCACATTGTTTTGCAGCCGGCGCTTACCAACTACACCAGCTTAAAAGCAAACGAACGATTTTCATTACACTGGGCACAGGATTTGGCTCCGCTTTCATGCTGGATGGCGTATTGTTACACAACCATCCTGACATCCCCTCCTYGGGCGGCTTTTATGACCAGGATTTTTCAGATGCCAAAGCCGATGATTATTTTTCTACCAGGTGGATACTAAATACCTATGCGGAAATCAATGGAACAACTATTTCGGCTGTAAAGGATTTAGTGGAAAGCGATCCAGACATTGCCCATACTATATTAAGCCAGTATGGCGAAAATATCGGACGTTTTTTGTTGCCCTGGTTACAAAAATTTCAATGTGATGAACTGGTCATTGGCGGGAATATTGCCAAAGCCTTTCCATTGTTCGGACCTTCCATAAAAAGAGAAATAGGATCTCTCGCAGAGAGCATACATATTGAATTGTGTGAAGACACAGAGAACTGTATTATTACCGGTGCAGCTATTCTAGCTGACAACGATCAACTTTCAAATAGTAACAAGATAATGAGAAAAACTTCGCAGGAACTACTACCATCAAGTGCATCATCAACAGATACGGGCATCTACGATATATATCCTTCCTTTTCTTCAGGCGAAAAAGTTTATAAAGGATTTGCTTCGCTTGCAGCAGATGTACGTAACGAAAAGGTAATAGTTATTGATGGTTATGGCGGTGTATTGTGGGAAGAATTCAGGGAGCAGTTGCATGCGGCACTGAAGGCCGAAAACAAAAATATATTCTGGTATGATATCAATACCTGTCTGAAACCGGCCAGTGAAATAGATATCATGATAGCAGCCAGCCTGAATGGAGATGATCCGGTTTTTGGGAAAAGATACACTGGTGACCTGTCGGATTTCTTTGATGAAAAGAAATTAAAACTGATCAGTCCTGACCCGGCTGCAGACATTTCGATTGTTTACGGAACAGGGGCCGCATTAGCCGGTGTCAAAGGAAAACTGCTTTATGCAGATGTACCCAAGAATGAAATCCAGTATCGTATGCGGGCGGGCAGCATTACCAATCTTGGCGCCAATAATACAGCAGAGCATTCGCAGATGTATAAAAGGTTTTATTTTGTTGACTGGCCCGTGCTGAGCCACCATAAAGCCAAACTACTCCCTCATATAAACACTATTATTGACGAACAACGTATACAGGAGATTACCTGGATGAGCGGAGATGCATTCAGAAGCACGCTGAATCAAATGCTGGAACAGCCTTTCCGGGCAAGACCCTGGTTTGAAGCGGGCATCTGGGGAGGTGACTGGATGAAAAAACATATTCCCCAATTGAATCAGGACGAGATTAACTATGCATGGTCTTTTGAACTGATTACACCTGAAAATGGCATTGTAATAGAAGGTGAAAATAATTTACTGGAAGTATCTTTTGATTACCTCCTTTATGCAGATAATCAAAAATTACTAGGCAAGGCTGCTGAAAGATTTGGAACCGAGTTTCCCATCCGTTTTGACTTCCTGGATACCTTTGATGGCGGTAATCTCTCTATTCAGTGCCATCCCAGACCCGCATATGCAAAAGAACATTTCGGAGAGAATTTTACACAGGACGAAACCTATTATATCCTCGATTGTGAACAGGATGCTGCTGTTTACCTGGGTTTTCAGGATCAGATCGATCCGGAAGAATTTAAAACGGCATTGGTAGATGCACAGGAAAACGGTATCGAGATGGAAGTGGAGAAGTATGTACAAAAGTTTTCTGCACATAAACATGATTTGTTCCTCATTCCCAGTGGCACCATACACGCCTCCGGAAAAAACAACATGGTGCTTGAGATCAGCAGTACCCCGTATATTTTTACCTTCAAACAATACGATTGGCTGCGGGTAGGGCTCAATGGCCAACCCCGCCCGATTAACATCGAACATGGCATGAATAACCTTTGCTTCGACAGGAAAGGTGATTATGTAGCCAATAAATTAATATCTCATCCGGTAGTGGAAGAAGAATGGGAGGGTGGCAGAAAAATACAACTCCCTACGCATGAGGAGCATTTTTACAGCGTTTACCGGTATGAATTTACAGGCAGCATTCGTATCAATACCAATAACCAATGTCATATTTGTATGTTGGTGGAAGGAGAAAAAATATCGGTTGGCAGCGATGGAAAATTTGCTGACTTTCACTATGCCGAAACGTTTGTAGTACCCGCTGCTACTGGAAATTATGAAATAACCAATAAGGGTAATGGCAGTGCATTTGTAGTAGTGGCACATGTAAAAGATGAATATTGCTGAACTGGTTTCTAAAAAAATATAATTCATCATCCGACAACCAAAATATATGACGCAGGTAAAAACAAGCCGGTTTATTGCATTCATCACGCTTATTGCAGCGCTGGGAGGATTTCTTTTTGGCTTTGATATGGCCGTGGTGAGTGGCATTATTGAACCTGTTAAATTACAGTATGGATTATCCTCATCGCAGGAAGGCCTGTTTGTTTCCTGTGCACTATTGGGCTGTATTGCCGGGGTGGCATTCTCCGGCTATCTCAGTGATAAGATAGGAAGGAGAAAGGTGTTGTTTATTGCCGCTTTTCTTTTTCTCATCAGTGCAGTCGGTTTTGCGTTTTCAAAAGAATATGCTGTATTAATCTTCTATCGCATCCTGGCAGGGATGGCAGTAGGCGTAGCTTCCAACGTGTCGCCACTATACATTTCAGAGATAGCTCCCGGACATAAACGCGGGGCCCTGGTCACCTTTTACCAGCTGGCCATCACCATTGGCGTGCTATGTGCCTATTTGAGCAATCTCTTTATACAAAGGAATGCGGCTGCCTACGTAGGTGCTGGCGAAAGCCTGTTACACTGGCTGTTTATAAAAGAGGTGTGGCGTGGCATGTTCCTGGTGGCGGTGATCCCCGCAATGATATTTGCACTATTACTGTTGATAGTACCGGAAAGTCCCCGGTGGTTGGTGCAGTATGGACAAACAGAAAAGGCGATGGCGGTGTTAATAAAAACCTGCGGTGAACAGGAGGCCGTGTCCGAGCTAAAAGCCATCCAGGAAGCGGCATCCAGGCAAAAAGGTGGCTTTGCCGAGCTAATGCGTTTGCCCTTAAGAAAATTGCTGGCACTGGCCATGATACTCACAGCCTTGTCACAGCTCAGCGGCATCAATGGTATTATCTTTTATGGCCCCACTATCATGAAATCGGCCGGTATCGTTACCAGTGATGCACTGTTTTACCAGGTAATACTGGGGCTGGCGAACACCCTTTTTACCATTATTGCCATTGTGAAAGTAGATAGCTGGGGGCGCCGTCCATTATACCTGTATGGCTCCTTGTTTGCTGCACTGGCATTGCTATTGACCGGTTGTTGCTTTTTAATGGGCATAACAGGGTGGTTAATGCTCGGGGCTATTATTCTCTTTCTGCTCTTTTTTGCGCTCTCACTGGGCCCTTTAAAATTTGTTATCTCTACAGAAATATTTCCAACACATATACGTGGTACGGCGGTATCGGTTTGCATTATGACTATGTGGATATCGGATTGGTTCGTCAACCTGCTGTTCCCTGTCATGAGAGACGGCCTGGGTATAGCGGTAACCTTTTTCATTTTCGCCTTTTTCTGTTTACTGTCCTTTTTCTATGCTAAAAGTAAACTGATGGAAACGAAAGGAAAAAGTCTGGAGGAGATTGAAAAAATGCTCGCCTAGCATAAGCCGGAGCAGCAATATTTCAGCATAATAACTCAATAAATAGACGGTAATGAAACTATTCAAGCCCTGCATATCATTCAGTTTATTACTTACCCTTATTTGCCTTAACACTTTGGCGCAGCAAGCTGCATTCAGGATAGTTAAAAATATCAGGGCCAGTGAAATCAGCTTATCTGCATCCGGCAGCTTTGGTCCGGATCAAAGTGTTAACCATTTAACAGATGGTTCAGGTATTCATGATAACCTGCATGATAATGATGGCAGCGCACGTACCATGTGGCATACTCATTTGAATCCTGCTCCAAGTGTACCGGCTAAAGGACTACCGGCATTTCCGGCCTGGGTGAGGTTTGATTTTTCAACGTCAACATCTGTCAACACTATATTAATCTGGAACCACAATCAACATAACCTGTCCAACCGTGGCTTCCGGTCAACAAAAATATATGGAACAACTGATGGGATCAATTGGTTTATGTTGAAACAACTTGAATTGCCAGATGCCAGGAAGCTGAATGGTCAGGCAACTGAAATTGCCATTGATGAAAAAAAACCGTTGACAGCCGTCATTATCGCAGCCCAATCTAACTGGGGAGGCGATGTATATGGATTAAGTGAAGTGGAATTTAGCTCTAAACTTGAATTAAAAGATGCCCAACTTCCACATCCCCTCGATATAACCTGTGCCTCTACAAGTGTGTACCGGCATTGCAAAGATGGCAAACCAGGAAGAGAAATAATACTCACATTTCAGGGAAACAATTTATATCAATCTTCAGAAATCGAAGTAACTGTTGATGGCCGTACAGAAACTACCTTACTTCCATTCAACAAATATGGCTATGAAACAGCAAAAGTGCTACTCCCTTCTGAAGTGGGTGTAGAGAAGGAGATACAGGCGTTCATAAAACTAAAATCAGGTAGCAGGGTCATAAGAAAATCATTTATGCTACCTAAACAAAGACAATGGACTGTTTATATTTATCCTCACTCCCATGTGGATATAGGATATACAAACACACAGGCCAATGTAGAGATCATTCATAAACGGAATCTTGTTAACGGAATGAGGCTGGCAAAAGAAACGTCCAACTATCCGGAAGGAGCAAGGTATGTTTGGAACCCGGAAGTTATCTGGCCGGTGGAACGTTATTTAAAAGATGCAACGCCAACCGAAAAAAGTGAATTATTGGAGGCTATCCGGAAAGGTTATATACATCTGGATGCCGGATATATAAATGATAATACCAGTGTTACGGCGGACGAAGAATTTCCGAGGTATTTTGGAGATGCAAAGAGCCTGGAAAAATTAACAGGCATACCAGTAAAAACAATTGTTCAAACGGATGTTCCCGGCATGACATGGGGGATTGTACCAATGGCGGCGCAATTTGGGATAAAGTATGTCTTTGCAGATTTCAACGGATCCGACCGCATTGGGTTAGCTGACAAACTTAATTTCAAACCATTTTGGTGGATTGGACAGGATGGCACTTCAAAAGTATTGTTCCTGCAACCGGGTGATTACACTCCCGGAGCAAGAGCAAAAGGATATAAATACTGGCCTTTAATGGCGGGTCAAAAAGATCCCGGTAAACTATTGCAAATTGTTAAAACGGATCATCCCCGTGAAAATTTTATTGATGATTATTTGTGGTCAAAACTCAAAGAATTGGAAGGGGATGGAGATTATCCCTATGATTTATTTCCAATGACATGGGCGATGGCAGATAATACCCCTATAGATGCCGATCTTCCTGACGCCGTTAAAAGCTGGAATGAAGAATACGCTTTTCCCCATTTGATCATTTCAGGTTCAACAGATATTATGTCTGCATTTGAAAAAAAATATGGCGCTATCATTCCTTCCTATAGAGGCGATTTCACTGAATATTGGACAGATGGTCTGGGTTCAGCAGCAAAAGAAACAGCCATGAACCGTAAATCCAAAGAGCGGTTAATTCAAGCCGATATGCTTTGGTCTATGCTTCATCGTGGTGAAAAAGCACCTCGCACAGCACTGAATGAAGCATGGCGGAATGTGTTGATGGGCTCAGAACATACCTGGTGTTATATGAACCCCAACCAGGCCGATATGCAGAATGAAATATGGAAAGTAAAGCAAAACTTCTTCAAGAGCGCCGAAGATAGCAGCATCCGCCTGCTTTCCCACGCACTAAAGCCGCTATCAACTGAAACATCAAATACTGTTGCGGTATTTAATACCCTCGGCTGGCAGCGAAGCGGGTTAATTACACTTTCAGCAGAACAAAGCAAAGGCATCTCCTCAGTGATGGATGAAAATAATAAAATAGTTCTCTCCCAACGATTAAGCACGGGTGAATTAGTGTTTATGGCTAATGACATACCTGCACTGGGAGCAAAAAACTATACATTAAGTACAAAAACCGTGGCGGGTTCCAAAGCCAAAATGGCCAATGGAAATACCCTGGAAAATGGTTTGTTTAAAGTTTTGATAGATCCCGTAACCGGAGATATAACTAGTATAAAAGATAAAACAGGTAACGATTTTGTCAGCAGGAATGATGCAAGCAAAGTAAACAGCTTCCGATATCTGCCTGGAAGCGGGAAACCAGCAGCCAGCGGACCACAGTATGCTGCATCAAACGATGCATCCGCTAATAGTTTGTCTAAGGATACTGTTAAAGCCTCGGGGCCAACAATGGTAAAAACAGTCATTAAAGAAAACGGGCCGCTTGTAGCATCCATACTGATAACATCAAAAGCAGAGGGTTGCAATGCATTAACACGGGAAGTTCGCGTTATTGCAGATGAACCTGAAATTGAAATAAATAACCTGGTAGATAAAATAGCAACTACTCAAAAAGAAGGCATTCATTTTGGTTTTGCCTTTGATATCCCTGACGGACGTACGAAAATGGATATTCCCTGGGGCGTAGTAGAAATGGAAGCGGACCAACTCCCCGCTGCAAACCGTAATTGGATGGCTTTTCAACGTTGGCTTGATATATCAAATGAAGATAAGGGAGTAACCTGGTGCTCACTGGATGCCCCTATCTTTGAAAGTGGTAATATGACCGCCAATATTATCGGAGGCGCTTTTCATTCCCCCCAATGGATTCAGCATCTGCCTTTAAGTTCCACGATATATTCGTGGGCCCTTAATAATCATTGGCATACAAACTTCCCCCTTTTTCAGGAAGGAAAACTGAATTTCCGTTACCGGATTTTACCACATCAACATGCCTATGATGCTGTTAAAGCTAATCGTTTTGGACTCGAACAATCACAACCACTAATAGCTACCCCAGTTAGAGAAAAGGTAGATATCAAGCCCCTGGTTAAAATAAATAATGATAAGATTTTCATATCGATTGTTAAAACATCCGCAGATGGTAATGCTATGATTATCCGGCTTCGATCCTTATCTGAAAAACCTGAAAACGTAACGCTGACCTTCCCTTCATTCATGCCAACATCGATACGAACCTGCATTGCAGACGAAGTACCTGGCGAAAAAGTGGGCGATTCAATTAATATGTTGCCATATGGAATAACAACATTAATAATAGAATAATAGAACCCAAACTGATCTAAATTTTCAATAACGCCTCCGCATTCTGGTAGGCGATCATTTGCCGCTCGCTATCATTGACTGGAAGCGCTTTCAGAAAATCCTTTGCATTGGCCATAGTAGCCCAGGGATAGTCGGCGGAAAACAGGATACGTTCCGCACCGACCTCGATAAATAAATTCCGGAAAGGCGCTTCATAATTAAAGCCGCCGATAGTGTAATGGATATTCTCTTTTAAATAGGCACTTATGGAGCGTTCCAGTCCCGTTCTTTCTGTTGTAAACAGCCTGTTCATCCGCTGCTGCATAAAAGGTAATGACTCACCCAGGTGCCCTATGATTATTTGCAGATCAGGGAAACGGTCAAACACGCCACCCAGGATTAACCTCATTACATGTATTCCTGTTTCAATATGCCAGCCATAACCGGCACTTGCAAAAAATTCATCAATGACAGGTGAAAAACCGCTGTAATAGATATCGCTGATGGCTTTAGGCGGTTTGGTAGGATGCAGGTAAATTGGTACGCCCAATGACTGCACACGTTCGAATATCGGCCAAAAATATTTGTCATCCAGGTAACGTCCGTTCACATGGCCGTTAATCATAACCCCTTTAAATCCCAGTGATCCAACTGCCCGTTCTAATTCTGCAACTGCCGCTTGGGGATCGGAAGTTGGTATAGCAGCGAACCCGGAAAAACGATCAGGATGGGCAGCCATGGCCAGGGCCAGCTTGTCATTGATTTCTTTGGCTAAGGAGATGGCTTCCGTGCCTGAACTTTGCTCTACCCCCGGCGGAGTAATCGACAACACCTGCATATCAATGCCGGCACTATCCATTTCAGCGATCCTTTTTTCGCCCAGATCGAGCAATTTTTCAGCAATTTCGGGATATTGGGTGATACTGTTACCTGGCCCTGCAAGAAAAAGAGGGGTGGCAAAATGTTCTTCTATTGTGATAGTACGCATTTTATACAATCTATTACGACAAAAATCCAAATTGAAACGACCATTCGACGCAAATTGGGTTTACAGAGATGAAAGTACATCTTTTGACGAAGGATTAAAACATTTCAAATTAGCTCTTGCCTCATCACAAAAAGTTTACTGGCAGGTTTACCCGAATGGCAACTTGAGCCCACCTACTTAAAAAAAAGTAAATAGTATCTTGCTGCTATTGTAGGTGATAATCGATCATCCGCAAAGTCAACTCTCATTCAATGGAACAGAAAGAAGTAGACCAATATTGGGAAGTTTTCAGGACTAAAGTTCAGCCTCTTGCCGAAAGGAAGCAGCGGATAATTGCTTATAAGTTTTGTTTATTAATGGAGAAGGACTTGGATGACCTTGGTAAAAATGCGCTTAAAGTTATAGAACAACTTACATCAGATCATGTTTCATTACAAAAGTGTAAATCTTACCAGGAGGAACTACAAAATAGACTCCCGAACGAGAAGGTAAGTCCGTACAGTGCTTTGATCTGGGCTTTAACACCCCATACAAATTCTTATCCCGCCTGGTATTCGGCTGCCATTGCGGGATTAAACATAGTTGATCTTAAGGTTGCCACTTTCCCGGAATTGACAAATCTAGCAACGGAAATTTTGAACACTTTTTAACTGCAATACCACTAAGCGGATCAGGTTAAAAATCTGGGGAATATCCTTTTTTCAATATTCTCTAAATGCCCATACACTCGCGTTTGTCATTCTCAAATCCCCACTGCACTAGCTTTGAATATTATACAATACGCAATACACTGGCTTTAGATAATCTTCAATCTGTCCCCCAAACAGGTTCGCCGGATTATGTTATATTTATAGTAATCAAAATTATCTCTCATGGCAAAACAAATGTCTATCATTCCCTTTACGGGAAAACTCGGCCCTCTCATTGGGTATAAGCGCAATGGCAACTACTTCCTGCGCTCCATGCCGCAAAGCGTGCAGCAAACGGCTGCTACCCGCCGCGCATCCCGGCGCTTTGGCATCGCCAGCAGGAAAGGCGCTTTTATCCGGCATGCTTTCTACCCCCACCT